>JBGUQP010000203.1:0-6924 GCA_045131145.1 Lachnospiraceae bacterium
TTTTTATATGATGTGCCAAAAGAACCGTCCCCATGGCACGATAGGAGCAGATATGTCAGATTTACTAACAGCTAAAGAAATAATGGAAATAATACCTCACAGGCAGCCTTTTATGCTCCTTGATGCGATCGAGGAGATGGAAGAAGGCAAGTCGGTGAAGGCAAGGAAGTGTGTTACTTACAATGAACCCTTCTTCGGCGGTCACTTCCCGGGGGAGCCGGTAATGCCGGGAGTCCTTATTGTGGAAGCAATGGCCCAGGCAGGTGCTGTGGCAGTTCTGTCCATGCCTGAGATGAAGGGTAAGACAGCCTACTTTGCAGGAATAGACAAGGTCCGTTTTAAGCGCAAAGTCATTCCCGGCGATGTCCTCACCCTTGAAGTTGAGATCACGAAACTCAAGGGTCCCATAGGGATTGGCCAGGGCAAGGCAACTGTAAACGGAGAACTTGCATGTTCCGCAGAGATCATGTTCGCGATCGGGAAATAACCCTCATCAGTCACCTTTGGTGACAGCTTCCCCCAAAGGGGGAAGCCGAGGTGTATATAGGGAGAATTGAAATGTGGCAGGGTTTTAAAAGCGCCAAAAATTACTTTACATTAAACAGGAAGCAGGTACCTTCCGAGAATACCGTAACCTGCAAGCTGTGTGGTGCCGTTATCGATAAGACGGAGGCCAAGCAGAACCGTTATGTCTGCACCAAATGCGGCTACTATTTCAGGGTCAGGACCCACAACCGTATAAGGATGGTTGCGGATCCTGAATCATTCGAGGAGTGGTTTGCAGATATAGAAGAGAAGAATCCCCTTAACTTTCCCGGATATGAGGAGAAGCTTAAGGAGGTACAGGAGAAGACCGGGCAGAAGGAAGGCATGACCATAGGTCGTGCAGCCATAAACGGGATCCCGGTAGTACTCGGAATATGTGATTCCAGGTTCCTTATGGGATCTATGGGTCATGTTTACGGTGAGAAGATAACGGCGGCAGTTGAACGTGCAACAAAGGAGAGGCTTCCGGTAATACTGTTCTGCTGTTCGGGAGGAGCCAGGATGCAGGAGGGCATCATGTCCCTTATGCAGATGGAGAAGACCAGTATGGCTCTTAAGAGGCACTCGGATGCAGGTCTTCTTTATATACCGGTTCTTACCGACCCCACAACCGGCGGTGTTACGGCAAGCTTTGCAATGCTCGGTGATGTGATCCTGGCTGAGCCCGGAGCCCTTATCGGATTTGCCGGCCCCAGAGTAATAGAGAAGACAATAGGCGAGAAGCTGCCTGCGGGATTCCAGTCAAGTGAATTCCAGCTTGAGCATGGTTTTGTTGATGCGATAGTTGAGCGTAAGAACTTAAAGAAGACACTGACCCAGCTGCTTAAGTTATATACACAGGTCAAGGGTTATGCTGATTTTGCCCCTTCGGATGCCGATACGGCAGAGCCTGAAGAAGTTGCAAGGGAACAGGCAATGAAGTCGCTTCCCTTATCGGCCTGGGATAAGGTCAAGGCGGCAAGGAGTGTTGACAGGCCCTCGACCACGGACTATATGGATTTAATATTTGACGACTTTTTCGAGCTTCACGGAGACAGGCTCTTTAAGGATGACCATGCCGTTATAGGCGGTGTAGCTTATCTTGACGGCCAGCCGGTCACCGTTATAGGAATACAGAAGGGTAAGAACTTCGACGAGTGCGCATACAGGAATTACGGTATGTGTTCACCCGAAGGATATCGTAAGGCCCTGCGCCTTATGAAGCTTGCCGAGAAATTCGGGATGCCGATAGTCACTTTTGTAAATACATCCGGTGCGTACCCCGGCAAGGAAGCTGAGGAGAACGGACAGGGTGAGGCTATTGCCCGTAACCTCTACGAGATGTCGGCCCTTAAGACGCCCATAGTAAGCCTTATGATAGGCGAAGGCGGATCCGGAGGAGCGCTGGGTCTTGCAGTCGGCAACGAAGTGTGGATGATGGAGAATGCAACCTATTCGATACTCTCGCCCGAAGGATTTGCATCGATATTATGGAAGAGCAGCGAGCGGGTTGAAGAGGCGGCAGGTGTTATGAAACTTACAGCGGCCGATCTTAAGGAACTGGGGATAATCGAGAAGATAATCCCGGAGTACGGCGGAGCCAATGAATGGACGCTTAAGTCGATCGCAATGTATATGAAGAAAGAGTTAAAGGAATATCTTAAGAAAAATGCGTTAAAGTCAGGCACCATCCTGGCTGAAGAGCGCTACGAGAGATTTCGCAAATTCTAAAATGAAACAGGGAGATAAGATATGCTGGCAAGGATAATGGGAACGGGAATGGCACTTCCCGAGTTAGTTGTAAGTAATGATGATCTGGCCAAGATAATGGATACATCAGATGAATGGATAACAGAGAGGACAGGAGTTAAGACAAGACATTTGGCTGTTAAGGAAGGGACCAGCTCCCTGGCAATTGAGGCTGCTAAGAAGGCACTTGACAATGCGGGCCTTGATGCACATGATCTTGACCTTATAATTGCGGCTACGGTTACACCGGACCGCCTGCTTCCTTTTCTTTCGGGCGAGATCCAGGCAGGGATCGATGCCATGCAGGCAGCAGCCTTCGATATGGTTGTAGGATGCTCGGGTTATCTGTATGCAATAAGCGTGGCCAATGCCTATGTTCAGTCCGGGATGTATAAAAACATTCTGATCGTTGGCGCGGAGACCCTGTCCCGTATCATGAACTGGGAGGATCGAAAGTCATGTATCCTCTTCGGTGACGGTGCAGGTGCAACTGTGATCAAGGCTGATGAGGTAGGTGTTATAAGATCTGTACTCGGTACGGACGGTAAGGCAGGACCGGCTCTCGGATGTGAGGCCCGTCCGCTTCAGAATCCATATGTTCATAATGAGTGGGATTATCCTTATGTAAGAATGGCAGGCCAGGAAGTCTACAAGTTCGCGGTACGCACGGTTCCCAGATGCATTAATGAGGTTCTTGATGCTGAAGGCATAGCAGCTGATGAAATAGATTATTTTGTCATCCACCAGGCCAACCTGCGCATGATCGAGGCGATCGCCAAGAGGCTCGGCCAGTCCATGGACAAGTTTCCCACCTGCATACAGGAAACAGGTAACGTATCTGCTGCTTCCATCCCCATGGTGCTTGATAAGATAAACCGTGCGGGACAGCTTAAGCGCGGCGACAAGCTTGTCTTCGCAGGATTCGGCGCGGGACTTACCTGGGGGGCAAGTGTGCTTACCTGGTAAATTAATTACTTAACACTTTGCAGTATTCATTGTATAATTGACAGTGGTATCGTATCCGATATTATTTTCAATACTGCGGGGAATCTAATATGATCGACAATCTCAAGCCATTAACCTTTGATCACCTTATGCGCTGGATCCTGAGAGAGCAGAAGAAGTCCGGTTCTATCTTTGGAGTGCGTGACTTTTATCAGGCCAATCCTTTCAAGACACTGCCTCTTGGGAGTGACAGGATAGAGACGCCCTTCGGACCGGCAGCAGGTCCTCATACCCAGTATGCCCAGTCGATAATCGCGGCCTATGCTGCGGGATGCCGTTTCTTCGAGTTAAGGACGGTATGTCCCAGGGAATTAAACCAGGATCCTGAAATAAGCATAGGAACCGAAGCTTTGAATGTTGAAGGCGCCGGTAATCTGACCTTTGAAGAATCATACGAGGAGTATGTTAAGGCTTGGGTAGCCATAAAGGTCCTGTCCGTTGAGTACAAGATGGGCGGCATGGACAACTTTATTTTCAACATTTCGGCAGGTTATACATATGAGGATTTCAAGTCGCCTGAAATGACGGAATTCCTTGATAAGATGCTTGATGCCCGTAAGTCGGACATTTTTATCGACTGCATCCAGTATCTGCGCGACCATCTTGACATGTTCCAAAATCTCACCAATGAAGATATTGATGACATATCGCCCATGATAAGCCACGGTATTTCCGTGTGCACATCTATCGACTGCTCACTTACCGAACTTGAGAATATCGCCAGGTACCTGATGATCAATAAGAAGTTCGACATAGGTATCAAGTTAAGTTCGGCAATGCTTGGTTATGAGTATTGCCGAAATACGCTGGACTCAATGGGATATTTCGATATAGAGATAAGCAGGGAGACGATAGAAAGATGTGTCAGATATTACGACATGGTACCGATAATAAACAAGCTCATGGGTATTGCCAACAAGGAAGGCAGGCTCTTCGGAGTTAAGCTTACAGGCGCATTTCCCGTGATCGCCGGTATTGAGCGAAGCAAGGAACTTAAGCTTTCGGGCAAGGCCATTTTTCCCCTGTCCGTTGCCCTTGCGGCCAAGCTGTCGGATGATTTTGACGGAAGGTTAAAAATAGCATTTTCGGGCGGCGCGGATGCCAATAATGTCGAAGACATCTACGAGGCAGGCGTATGGCCCATAACCATGAATACGACAATTCTTAAACCCGGCGGTTTCAACAGGTTCAAGCAGTTTTCTTATACCTTCAACGAATGGTCCTATAACGACAGGTACGGGACCAGGACCGGACTTCTTCGACGGATGGCGGAGCGTGTGAAGGAGAACAACCATTACACGAAACCCCTCAAATCCGATACTCCCACCAGGAGGGCGGGAAGGATACCCATGGTCAACTGCTTCATAGCTCCCTGCGTAGAGGGATGTCCCATAGGCCAGGATATCACGGGTTATCTGAATCTTATAGATGAGGAACGTTATACAGAGGCCCTGAAAACCATAATTGATAAGAATCCCCTTCCATTTATCACGGGCTCCATATGTACTCATGAGTGCATGAGCAACTGTACAAGGAATTTCTATGAGAAATCGGTTAAGATCAGGGATGCCAAGCTTATAGCAGCCCAGAACGGTTACGAGGGAGTAATCGATGAGCTCCATCCCAAGCCGCCTGTAGGCAGGAAGCTTAAGATAGCAGTTGTCGGCGGAGGGCCGTGCGGGATGTCGACAGCCTTTTTCCTGGCAAGGGAAGGACATAAGGTTACCATGTTTGATGCCAGTGAGAAGCCGGGCGGTATAGTAAGGTATATAGTTCCGGATTTCAGGATCCCAACCGACAGGGTTGATAAGGATCTGGGTCTGCTTAAGGCATTAAACGTTGAGATAAGGAGCAATTACAGGGTAAGGAGCCTTGATGAACTTGAAGGATACGATAAGATAGTTCTGGCCATGGGGGTATCGGAGGTTAAGAAGCTTGATATTCCCGGAACGGACTGTAAGTCTGCCGATCTCTTCCTGTGGGAATACAAGGAGAAGAGGGGGAAGATGGACGTGGGCCGTAATGTTGTCATCATAGGAGGCAACAACACCGCCGTCGATGCTGCCAGGGCAGCCAAGAGGATAAGGGGCGTTGAGAATGTCTATATTGCCTACAGAAGGAACAGAAGGTTCATGCCGGCCAATGATGAGGAGCTTCAGACAGCTCTGAGTGAAGGGATCGAACTCCTTGAATATATGAATCCTTTTGAGTATGCAGACGGACATTTGAAATGCCATATAACCAGACTCCCCGAGGATGCAACAGACAGGAACACACCTGTATATGACACCGAAGAGGTGATGGCTGTTCCTGCCGATACTGTTATGGCTGCCATAGGTGTAAGTGTCGATCCGGCATTTTACCGCTCAAACGGGATAGATGTCGATGATAAGGGACTTCCGGTAACAGGTACGGATACGCTGGAATCAAGCATACCGGGGGTTTACATAGGCGGGGAATGCCGTATAGGGGCATCCAGCGTTGTCGAAGTGATCGCTGACGCAAGAAAGATCGCTGATGCCATACTTAAGGAATTCGAGAATATGGTCGCTGATGATTCTGCCGGACGGCTGGGACTTGGCTACGGCGGAGTAAGCTACCATAATATCAACCGCCCTGATGACAGAAGGAGTGCCGGTCGACGTGTTTCGGACAACAAGCTAAGCGGTTTATACGCCAAGAAAGGGATCCTGCGCGAGCCTCATTACCGCAATGACGGCGGCAGATGTCTTGACTGTTCGAGGCTGTGTGAGAACTGTGTTGATGTGTGCCCTAACAGGGCCAATGTAGAGATCAAGGTTCCGGGTAATCCTGTACCTCAGGTCCTTCATATAGACAGGCTGTGTAATGAGTGCGGCAACTGCGATACTTTCTGTCCTTATGAGGGGGCACCTTATAAAGAGAAGTTCACCCTCTATGATACGCTTGAGGATTTTGAGGCAGGAAAAAATGAGGGACTTGTCTTTACCCATGACGGGTCGGCATTTACCATAAGGATAAATAAAAAGGACGGCCTCAAGGTATTCCGTGTCAGCCGTATCGAAGCGGCTGAATTCAACGGGATCGGGACCGACCTGTGTAATCTTATAGCTACAATATATCAGGAATATAAATATCTGATCATCTAATATGAAAATGTGAAGCCTGCAATGAAGTACCGGCCCGTATCAAACCACGTTGCACCGACCTGTTTGTATTCGGGATTAAGGATAATATTGCGGGCTTCCCTTATTTCAAGGAGACCATCCAAAATGGTGGAAGGTGTATAGGTGTTTTCCTCATAGGGAGGATTGTTGTCTATATAGTTTCCTATCGTTGGATCCCATACGGGATGTACCGAATTTCTGGCGGGAACAATAAAATACTCATTCTGGACATAGCCGTCGGGACTCACGGAAGCAAAGGAACGTCCGTCGGGTCTTTTTTTATACTCGGGATACAGGGAATATTCCTTGGCACGTACTTCGGCTGCAACGATAAGGCTGGCATTGGTCTCGAGAGTACCGACATCGAAGAAGGTCCTCTGGGCATTGAGTTCGGCTATAAGGGCGTCACCCATAGCCTCGTCACAGTATCCGAAAGTGTAATCGAAGGGATCCTCTACATCGAAAAACTGAGGGACTTCCTCATCCTTGTCAGCGGTCA
>JBGUQP010000204.1:0-3933 GCA_045131145.1 Lachnospiraceae bacterium
GCCGGCAGTGCAGAGGAGCTTATGGATGTGGCCAGAAAACTGGATGAGGATCTGGAATTTTTCAAGCTCTGATAATATTATTATGTGTTATTTGAAAAATGTACTGCAGGGGAGCCAAAAAGAATCATTCTTCAAAGATATTCTCACAGTGATCCTGCCACAAATATGATATACTACAGTCGAGGAAAGGAGGCGGTGCTTATGCATACAACCTCGATATATCCCGGAAAGGGATACTTACCTCGATAAGCGGTAGTCCATGATTGACGATCCGCATAACATATATGAGCGCCAATACATAATGTATAGGCGCTCAAACTATTTAAGGCAACCGTTGTAAATGCATGAATTACTGTGGGCCAGATCGATGGTGTTATGCGATCTTAACGCCTCAGCCTTCAGATCCGTGGCGTACTGTATAAGTATTTTAAGGACGGTATTTCCGTCATACAGGTAATCGTTAAGGGTGATCATTCTAAATCCTCCAGCCACATCCTAACAGAAGCATCGCTTGGCATACGCCAGTCTCCCCTCGGTGACAGGGATACGGAACCCACCTTGGGTCCGTCGGGCAGGCAGCTCCTCTTAAACTGCTGCGAGAAGAAACGTTTAAAGAATTTCCCTGCCGCTTCCCGTACCTCATCCAAGACAGGTCCAGTAAGCTAAAGATTTTTTATAACCTCTCTGCATTGTTAAGTCGGCATAACACTTCGGACAGAATTCATACTTTGAATTATTATCAACAACTGTATCTTCTCTCTTTATTCCCTTTATCATCTTCTTAAAAAGATTTTCCAAAGCTTTACCTCGCTTAATGTATCTGGTTTTTCTGTTTTATTTAGAAAGTATCAGGTTATATTTGATTATATCATAATTCTTTGTTTTCTTCTTTGTGTCCATCGTATGGGACATTTATAATAGATTTGTCTCATATAATACGAACATACATTCTTATATTTTGTGTCCGGCTTTATCATCCGCTCAACATCTAGCGGTTGATATATTCGCACAAATGTTCTATTATATCAACACAAACATCAGTTCGTTTTAAAAGGGAGGCTGCCATGGATAACAATAAGATAATCGCGGTTGATTTTGACGGGACCCTTAGTTTTGGCACGTGGCCGGATGTGGGAGAACCCAATGTTCCGCTAATTAAACAGCTTAAAGACCTTAAGAACAGGGGCAACAAGCTCATACTCTGGACCTGCCGTGCAGGTGAGGCTCTTGATCTTGCTGTTTCATGGTGCAGGGACCAGGAGCTTGAATTTGATGCAATAAATGATAACCTGCCAGAAATAGTTGAATTATATGGCAATAACTCAAGGAAGATCACATGTGATTACTATATAGATGACAGAGCCATGCTGCCGGAAAGCGTCTATGCATGAATGAAGAAAACCGTTTTATCGCTATAGACATGAAGAGCTTCTACGCTTCAGTGGAATGCGTGGCAAGAGGACTCGATCCGCTGAAAGCCAATCTTCTGGTCGCAGACGAAAGCCGTTCCGATCAGACGATATGTCTTGCGGTCTCTCCGGCCCTCAAGGCTATCGGTGTCCCAGGCAGGCCCAGGCTCTTTGAAGCCAAACGGGCTATCTCAGATTATGAAAGGCGGCATCGGACTAAGATATACTATATTACAGCCGTCCCGCGTATGGCTCTATATGAACGGGTATCAGCCAACATATACTCTGTTTACTTAAAATACGCCGCCCAAGAGGATATCCACGTCTACAGCATAGATGAATGCTTCATCGACTGTACCGGGTATCTGCACCTGTATATGGATGAAGCTTCAATGAGCGGACGATCACCTGCATATACCATGGCCATGAAGATCATCCATGATGTACTTGCTGCCACAGGTATCACTGCTACCGTCGGGATTGGAACTAACCTGTATCTGTCGAAGGTCGCCATGGATATCGTTGCCAAAAAAGCCAAGCCCGATAAGGATGGGGTCCGTATTGCAGAGCTAGACGAAGATTCCTATAAGATCCTGCTCTGGGATCATAAACCCCTTACGGACTTCTGGCAGATCGGACCCGGCAAGGCGAGACGGCTTGAAAACAATCATATGCACACCATGGGCGATGTGGCGGAGCGCACCCAGTATGACGAAGAATGGTTTTATAAGACCTTCGGGATCGATGCCGAGATCCTGATAGACCATGCCTGGGGAGTTGAGCCGGTCAGGATGTGTGATATCAAAAATTACAGATCCGACAACCATTCGCTCTCTAATGGTCAGGTATTGTCCCGCCCTTACGAATACGAAGAAGCACGCAATGTTTTCTGTGAGATGATCGATGTGCTCTGTTGTGATATGTATAAAAAAAATATCATCTCCAGGATCTTTACATGGTGGGTAAGCTTCGACTATAAAAGTCTGGAGCATTGCCCGGAATATAATGGTCCGATAGTCCTCGACTATTACGGCAGGCTCCATCCAAAGCATTCAAACGGTACAGTGAGGGCACTGGAGGCTACAAATTCCCCGCAGGAAGTAACCCGTCTTCTTACTGCTGATTTTGACAAAAAGACGGATCACAGGCTTCTATATCGCAGGATCGGTGTATGCGCCTGTGAAGTAATGGACAGTAACGGGTTCTACCAGCTGAGCCTTTTTACCGATCACGAAAAAGCAGATAAGGAAAGGCGGCTTCACGCAGCAATGCTTGAAGCAAGAGCCAGATATGGAAATAACGCGATAGTCAAGGGTATCAACCTGCTTAAAGGTGCTACAACGATCGAGAGAAATACTCAGATAGGAGGTCACAGAGCTTAAAGGTACCTCCGGATAAAAAGGAGGCATATATGGACAATCCCAAAAACATAACGATCCCGAAGGGTTTCCGCTATTCAGAAGTGCTGCGCCGGGGTAAGCCCGTCCATGAAAAGTTCGACAGTTTCTCCATCCGGCATCCTTCCATGCCTCTTGAAAAAAGAGCGAAGATCTTTTCTCCTTTTGATGCCCTGAAAGGTTTTGACGAAGCAATCTCCTCTAAGGATGTCATATATGAATATCGAAAAACCCTTTCCGAGGAGGATATGCAGATCCTTGATCAAAAGCTGTGTTTGCTGCAGCAGTTTACCATGAATGGTAAGTCAGCGCGTGTTAACAGGATTCCTGTTGAAATTACGTATTTTCGTCTTTTAGAAGATCCCGACATCCAGGAGCCAAAAGGCAGCTATCTTAACGATAGCGGGATCCTTATGAAAGTAGACGATTTTTCAAGGATGCTCATCCTCAGTGATGACAAGAGAATACCGATAGATGATATAATATCTATTTACAGTCCGGCTTTTGATTCTCTTATCCCGGACTGATCATGGAGATACAAACTATGTGTACCAGATACTATATGGACGATGCCCCAAAGGAATTGTCCGAGATCCTAATGAAAGCCAAACAATCAAAGCTCGCCGATACATTTGTGAAGAAGCTGGCACGTCCGGTCATTACAAGCGGTGAAGTCCGGCCTACAGATGTTGTCCTGGTGATCGCCCCGAATGCAAGCAGACAAAGATCTGTATTTCCCATGGAGTGGGGCTTTAAGAACCCTGATCATGACTCCACAGTATTTAATGCACGTTCAGAAACCGCTGCAAACAAGCCAACCTTTAAGGATGCATGGAATTCCCACCGGTGCATAGTCCCGGCTTCCTGGTATTATGAATGGCAGCATTACAAAAGTCCCGATGGAAAGACTAAGACCGGCGACAAATACACTATCCAGCCAGCCGGTTATGATATCACCTGGCTATGCGGCCTGTATCGCATGGATGATAATCTTCCCCACTTTGTTATTCTTACACGGGAATCGGTTGGAGAACTTGCCAAAATACATGACCGTATGCCTCTTATTCTGCCAAAAGAAAAGATCGATGAATGGATACAGCCGGACATACAACCCGAAAGCCTGCTTC
>JBGUQP010000205.1:0-5098 GCA_045131145.1 Lachnospiraceae bacterium
AATCAGTATAGAAAGATGCACCCCCGGTGTAGTGAAGCTTATTGTCCCAGGTGATAAATATGGCTTCGGTACCGGGGGTTTTGTTTATAAGCTCAGTGGCCTTGTCAAGCCCGTAGAGAAGGCATATCGTTGACAGGGCATCTCCGTCAAGTGAAGAATCACTTATTACGGTCGCACTCATAAGATCGGTGTCAGCCGGATATCCGGTGGCAGGATCCAGTACATGGTGGTATATCCTGTCATCAACGGAAAAATATCTTTCATAGACACCCGAAGTAACGACAGACTTATCCCAAATGCCGACTTCCTCTGCAACCTCGTTTTGCCTGGAGAATGGTTTTTTTATTCCTATACGGAAGGCCTTTCCTCCGGGTTTTTTACCTATTGCAACAATATTTCCGCCAAGGGATATTATGGCTGACGTGACTCCTTTTGATATCAGCATTTCCTTGAGGGCATCAGCTATATAACCCTTGCCGAGAGCACCGATGTCAAGGGCGGCATCCGGATCCGACTTGTATACGCACATCTTATCCGTATCCAGGGTTATCCTGTCAAAACCTGTATGCTTAAGGGCATTCCCTATAAGAGCATCATCCGGCAGACGTTCGTTATTTCTGGCATCGGTCCAGATGTCAGAGAGGGCACCTACCGATATGTCAAGCCTTCCGTCCGAGAGCCTGTAGTATCCAGCTGCGTCATTAAGTATCCCCATGGTTATGGGAGAAACATATACGGGTTCCGTACCCGCTGAGTTGATCCGTGCGATATCACTTGTCTCTATTGTCATCGACAGAAGATCTTCGTATTGTCTGCACAGATCAAAAGAGTCATCAAGCAGGCTCTTATCATCTGTTCCGTAGATTGTTATATTTACAAGTGTATCAAAGAAAAAACCGGACCGGGTGATCTTATTCCCGCCCGCTTCGGGAACAGAGCAGGCAGACAGGAGTATAGAAATAAGAAGAAGTATGGATATATAAAAACGAAGCTTCATTGAATGTTTCATGCAGGTATGATATCATATTTTTCGTAAAAAGGGGTAGGAACATGGCAGGTTTTTTCGACTATCAGGACAGGGAAGACAAGAAAGCATATAAGCGGACCGTTGTTTATTTTATTGCGGCCAGCTCGCTTGTCATGCTTTTATTCCTGACGATCATATATGTTAACACCAAGGATAAACAGGATAGGAAGAGGGCGCTCGCCAGGCAGGAGCAGGAGGCCAAGGAGGCAGCACAGGCCGAGCTTGAGCAGCAGAGGCTTGAGGATGAAGCCTTAGGGATAGGTGAGCACAATCTGACCTCGGAGGACCTTGATTTCTGGGACATGTATGATAAGAAAAAAGATGAATATAAAGAGCCTGTAAGCTCTAATGAGGTGAAGGAGCACGAAGAGCGGCCCGAGGATGATAAGGCTAAAACAGTATCCGGGAACAAAGCCGATAAGAACAATGAAGACAAAATAATGCCTACCGAAGAAGAAAAAGAAGAGATGCAGAAGTCAGAGGACGGTAAGCATATAAAGGCCAAGGCGAAGGGTGATGACCTTAAGTGGTATGATATAGATGAGGATGCACCGAAGAATCCCTATGATCTGAAGGCCGGCCTCTCCATGGATGAGGAGAAGCTTGAGTATAAGTTCGGGACCATATCAACCGTCAGAGGTGTCGATGTATCAAAGTATCAGGGCGACATAGACTGGGCTAAGGTCAAGGCTGCCGGGTATGACTTTGCCATGATAAGATTAGGAGCAAGGGGATACGGAAGCGGGAACCTGGTACTTGACGATAACTTCGTCGCCTATATCACAGGCGCCAGAAATGCAGGACTTAATACGGGTGTTTACTTCTTCTCTCAGGCCGTGACAGAGGAAGAAGTCATTGAGGAGGCTAACTTTACCGTGGGAGCCCTTATGAATTACGGAGCCACATATCCCATCGCAATAGATATAGAATGGATCGAGGACGACAAGGCAAGGACCGATGACCTTACACCCATGGACAGGACTGAGCTTGCCGTTAAGTTCTGTGATACGGTTAAGTCATTCGGATACACTCCGATGATATATGCTTCCAGGGACATGCTGATCGCAGGTATGCATCCTGATCTTCTGGAGGATTATGAAGTCTGGCTGAGCGATGATTATGAGCCCGAGGACGGAACGGATTACCCCTATGCCTTTTCCATGTGGCAGTATTCCAAGAAGGGTAAGGTTGACGGAATCACCGGTGATGTGGATGTTAATCTTAGGTTTATGAACAGTAAGGAAAAGTAGTAAAAAATGGAAGCTGTAAAGAGAATTGAGAGATTAAGAGATTTCATGAAAGCGCGGGGGCTTAAATGTGTCCTCGTCTTTACTTGTGATGAACACGGAAGTGAGTATATAGACGGATACTATAAATTTAGGGAGTATCTTTCGGGATTTACCGGGTCGGCCGGGACTTTAATGGTCACGGAAGATGAGGCCGGTCTGTGGACAGACGGACGGTATTTTATTCAGGCAGCCTCCCAGCTTGAGGGTTCGGGAGTGGTGCTTCATAAGATGGGAGAGCCTTCGGTTAAGGATATTTACGATCATATTAAGGATCTTGCCGCTGCAGGCGG
Organism: Lachnospiraceae bacterium; assembly: GCA_045131145.1. GTDB lineage: Bacteria > Bacillota > Clostridia > Lachnospirales > Lachnospiraceae > UBA2868. The sequence continues at coordinate 2,607 of JBGUQP010000205.1, forward strand.
GAGCGGTTATAAGATAGGTGTTGATCTAAGGCTTGTGACAAAAAGGACTTATGACAGGCTCATGAAGATAAGCAGGGAGACAGGATGTATCATAGAAGATACTGATCCGGCAGGGGAGATATGGCCGGACAGGCCAAAGCTTACCCACAATCCACTTTACATGCTGCCCGATAAGATCACGGGACGAAGCAGAAGCGAAAAACTTGCCGGTATCAGGGAAAAGCTTGATGAATACGGAGCCGATGCCCTTATTATTTCGGATCTGTCCGATGTGATGTGGACCTTTAATGTCCGCGGCAGTGATATACTTTACAATCCTGTTGCGATAAGTTACGGATATGTGGATAAGGATGAGGCAAGGCTGTATGCATATAAAGAGAGTGTCTCTGATGAGGTGGCCGGGGCGCTTATAGGGGAAGGGATCAGGGTCCTGCCCTATGATGAGCTTGACAAAGATCTTAAGGATATTAAGGGCAGGAAGCTCTTGTGCGATTATGCAAGCCTTAATGCCCATGTCTGCAGCATAATAAAGGAAAATGAGATAATCAACAGGCCCTCCTGCGATTATATAGGGAAGCACATCAAGAATGAGGCTGAATGTGAGCTTGCAAGGAAATGGCATATAGAGGACGGGCTTGCCGTGACAAGGTTCATATTAAGGATCAAGGATGAGGTCCGTAAGTGTCATGAAGAGGGCAGGAGCTTAAGCGAATATGATGCCGCGATGATGATAGATGAGATGAGGTATGGGATAGAGGGGAATAAGGGACTTTCCTTTGATACCATATCTGCTTATGCAGGTAATGGAGCGATCGTCCATTATTCACCGGATAAGGATTGCAGTGCCCCCCTTAAACCGGAGGGATTTCTCCTTGTTGATTCAGGCGGACAGTATGAAGGGGCGACAACGGACATAACAAGGACGATAGCTCTCGGTCCCCTTACGGAAGATATGAAAAGGGATTATACCCTGGTCCTTAAGGGAATGCTGGATCTTGCTGATGCGGTATTCCTTAAGGGTACAAGAGGGGAGAACCTTGATATCCTGGCAAGACGCCCCATATGGGAGCACTGCATGGATTACAGGCATGGAACAGGACACGGGGTAGGCGCGATGCTCAATGTACATGAGGGGCCCCAGGCTTTTCGTTTTAAGATAAGTAAGGATGTAAATCAGCCACCCCTGGCGCCCGGGATGATAACAAGTGATGAACCGGGGCTTTACCTTGAAGGGAAATACGGCATAAGGATAGAGAATCTTCTTCTGTGTGTAGAGAAGGAGACCAATGAATGGGGGGATTTCTACGGATTTGAAACCCTGACCATGGTGCCTTATGAGAGGGATGCTATCCTCCCTGACATGCTTACGGACAGGCAGAAGGAGATCCTGAATGCATATAACAACAGGGTGTATGAGCTCTATAAGGACAGGTTAAGTGAAGAGGAGAGGATCCGCCTGCGTGATATCACGCTGCCATACTTATGATTTGAAGAATAAAGTATAAAATAATGTCATTTATTGTGAAATATGTGGCATATTGAAAGCGATAATGCTATAATTAGGCGTATTTTATTTGTACAGATACGGAGAAGGTAAATGGTAAAATATGTTATAAAACGTATTCTCTTGGGGATACTGACTGCATTCATTGTGGCCACGCTTACTTTTTTTATAATGAATCTTGTACCGGGAGGACCCTTTCTTGCAGAGAAGGCAGTGACTGAGCAGGCCCAGGCTGCATTGGAAGCAAAATACGGTCTTGATAAACCCCTTTTTATACAATATCTGAATTATATGAAGGGGCTCTTGAAGGGGGATCTTGGCCTGTCTCTTAAGAAGAGAGGCTTTACGGTAAACGATATTATCGGGAATAAGTTTCCGGTTTCCGCAAGACTCGGCGGCCTGGCGGTGCTTGTTTCTGTTCTTGTAGGTGTTCCGCTTGGATCTGTTGCCGCTTACAAAAGGGGTAAAACTGTTGATAATATCCTGATCGTTTTATCCACGGCAGGCATTGCGATCCCGAGTTTCCTGTCTGCAACACTGATGATGTATATCCTGTCGGTAAAGTTTAAGCTCTTACCGTCTCTTGGGCTTAATACTCCGGCCAGCTATATTATGCCGGTGATCGCGCTTTCCATATATCCTACCAGTTACATATCGCGTCTGATGCGTTCGTCAATGCTTGATGTTATAGGGCAGGACTACATGCGTACCGCACGTTCCAAGGGTGTATCCACGTTTAATTCAATATTCAAGCATGCCCTGCGTAATGCGATCCTGCCTGTTGTCACCTATCTGGGGCCCCTTCTGGCATCCCTTATGACGGGAAGCTTCATAGTCGAGAAGATATTTACGATACCGGGCCTTGGACATGAATTTGTTGGTGCCATATCATCAAGGGATTATCCTCTTATAATGGGGACCACGATCTTTCTTGCAACATTCATCATTTTCATGAATGTTTTGGTTGATATCGCTTATGCGTTTATAG
>JBGUQP010000206.1:0-4215 GCA_045131145.1 Lachnospiraceae bacterium
CTCCTCTTCTGCCAGAAACAGACCATAGCAGAACGAACTGGCCATGGATTCTTCAATCTGCTCTATGGTCCGGTTATTCGCCCAGTAGGTCATTTTAAGAAGCCTTAATACTTCTTCGCTCTTAATATTGTCTGCTGAACTTACTATTCTATATTGCATTACATCTCTTCCTTACCTGATGCCTTCCCCATATCCTTATAAAGTATATCATAGTTCCATGAAAATAATCCAAAGAACGTAAGCGCTTGCGGATCTTTGATTTACATACTGGTATGCATTTGGTATAATTTTTGCATTATTGGATGGACAGGAATACGTGATGATGAATGCTTAAGACAAATGCAAAACAGGAGGATGATCCGACAGGATGTCTTATAGAACAGGATACAAAAGAAATGCAGCCATACTCAACAGAAAATACAGTATTTATATGATTCCGGCGCTACTTTCTGCCGTGGGTGTATCCCTAAGTGAATTTGCAGACAGTCTGATAGTCGGAAATCTTCTGAATGAGCAGGCTTTCGAGATCGTCAATCTCTGTACCCCGATTGTATTCATGACATCCATGATATATACGATCACCGGCGTGGGCGGATCACTCCTGTATGCAGAGTATCTTGCCAGGAAGGATAAAACACGGGCTGATGCTTATTTTACGGCATCAATGATTGCGTCACTCACAGCAGGACTTGTACTTTTTGCCGGACTGATACTTTTTCGACCCGGTCTTGCCGGTGCATTCGGCTGTCCGGATGCGCTTAGGGATGATTTCAACCGTTATGTAAGCTGTCTGTGCTGGTTTGTCTTTGCAGGTATCGCACTGACAAACATCACCTATTTTCTGCCTGTTGTCGGCAGGCCTTTTCTTTCCATGGGACTGATCGTTGCGGCAAATGTATTAAACGTGGGACTGGATGTTATCCTGATCCGGGGGCTTGGATTGGGCTGCGAGGGGGCGGCTATAGCGACGGTGATATCATATATTACAGTTCTTATTGCCGGAGTCCTGATCTGCCGTTTTTTGAAGGTACCGCTTACGCTTAAGAGACTGCAGTATCCCCTACGGACAATATCAGAGATCGTCAGTAAGGGCTTTCCTGTAGGGATGGTACAGATTGGCTACGCCGTTACAGGGATTTTTTGCAACCGGTTAATGAATGTCAACTTCGGTGAGGCGGGTGTCGTGGCAATGTCACTTTTCGGTCAGCTCGATTCTGTAGTTTCTATTGCGCTCAGTGGCGTCGGGGACAATAATGCCGCCTTTACAGCTATGCTTAAGGGTGAAGGTGACTACTTCGGCATCCGGGCTCTGACCAGAAATGTCACGATCGGGATCTTATTGGTATGCTCTGTACTTGCGGTCTGCTTTGCGTGTTTTTCCATACCCATCGCAAAGATATTTAATATTCATGGCGAGGGAGCTCTTAAGCTGATCGTCCGCCTTACCCCCATATATGTCCTTCATTACCCTTTGCGTGGTCTTCTTCTGACATTGCGGGATGTATATAATGCTTTGGGCAGGAGTGTCTATTCCACTGTTCTGGGAGTGCTTGATAAGACGGTATCCATTCCTGTCGTGGGCAGCATCCTGTACCGGCTCTTCGGAGGTTATGGTCTGATAACGGCCTTTCCGGTCAGTATGGCGTTGATCCTGATACTGGTATTGGCCGTGAATTTATATACCGGGCGAAGATCAGGGGGACGATATTCTCCGATCCTGCTTCTTGACGAGGGTAATCCGCTCAAGGCTCTGTGCGGATTTACCGCTTTGGGAGACCTTGACGGGCTTTACACTGTAGTGGAGGAGGAATTGAGAAAGTATCTTACGGACACGAAGCTTATAAGCAGGACATGTCTTGCAGTGGAGGAGATCTGTACCTATACCCGTGAGAAATGCGGGCCGGACGTTCCGGTCGATATCATGATCAGTGCAGACAGGGACAGAACGATAATAACATGCCGCATTCCCAGTAAACCATTTTATCCGATAAAGCCCGATCAGGAGAATCTTACAGCCAATGAACTGATGCTGACCAAGCTTTTTCATATCAGGCATGAGTATATTTTTGGTTTGAATTCAACAAGTCTTTGTGCAGGAGGAGGCTATGAAAAATAAGATCGTAGTGGTAGAGGCCACATCAACAGCGTTCGGCTATCTGGAGGACATCCGTAAACTGGGCTATGAGCCTGTGATCCTTGAGTCATATCTTCCGGATGGCTATGCAAGGAGAACCCTGGATAAGGAGCGTAAGGTCAAGTATTCACATATCAGCTATCCCATCACGTTAATCAAGGAGGACCCTGATTATGATGTGACGCTTCGTGAGATCAAAGCACTTGATCCGCTGCTGGTCATACCCGGAGGCGAAGAGGGCGTCATCACCGGAACACGTCTGGCAAACGATCTTGGCATGGTCGGAAACTCATATTCGAACATTGTAAATATGACACGTAAAAGCCTCATGCATCAGAGTCTTAAGAAAGCCGGTCTGCGCCATATTCGAGGTACAGAGGTGAAAAGCCGGGAGGACTGTCTCAGATTTCTTAAGGAAACGGGAACGGAGGATGTGGTGCTCAAGCATGACCACGGCGCAGCCTCGGTCGGTGTACATCTGGTCCACGGAAGGGATGAGCTTCTGGCGGCATTTGAGCAGGAATGCAGCGCAGATCATAATATGTTCGGAGAGGCAGAGACCCGTTTCCTCCTGCAGGAGAGGATCTTCGGAACGGAATATATTGTCAATACGATCAGCCGTGACGGGATCCCGGCTATCACCTCATGCTTCAGGTATTACAAAAAGCGCATGCCCTCCGGTGCAATCATCTACAGTGGGGAAAAATCCATTAATGAACCGGACGAAAAAGAAAGTGAGCTTATCGACTATGCGCTCAAAACAGTGTGTGCTCTCGGTATCACTGACGGTCCGGTTCACGGGGAATATATGATCGACAAAGACGGGCCTGTACTGATCGAGGCCAACTATCGCGTCATGGGAGGAAGTGCGCCTTCAGGCTGGCTGGACAGGGTCTTCGGGTACCATGAAACAGAGGTGATCCTTAACAGCATGCTTGACAAGGAGTATCATGATAAATTCCGGCAGAGAGCATACAGGCCTCTGCGTCAGGGCTATTGTAAAGATTTTTCTTCGGCTGTGGATCAGTCGATCTCTTCATCCGGGATCATTCCTATTCTGTTGGGCATGAAGAGCTTCTACTCGGGATGGGTTGACAATGCAGGCAAAACCGATATGCTGTATGAAACCAAGGATCTGGAGACTGAGACCGGATGTATTTTTATGGTTCATGACGATCCTGAGGTAGTGAAAAAAGAATTTGAACTGCTTATGTACATAGAAGAGAATTACCCCAGGCTTTTGCAGTCTGACGGACCCTTCTTAGACCCTCCGGAGGATGCATCAGTGATCACTCCCGAGGTTCTAAGTGTACTTAATGAGGATCCGGAGGTTCTGGCACACAGGATCATGGAATATTACAGGGACAATGCAACCGGCGAGCCTGTCGTACCGGAAATACTACTTGAAGCCTCACCGTATAATCGTCGTATTCTGGAGTTGATCCGGGGATTTTGCTGATCTTAAATCTTATTCGTTAAGCTGTTTCCGCATTTTTTCTGCGGCCTCTTCCCTCTGTCTGCACATTTCCGCCCAGGTGGGTCCGGTGTGAAGCATCTCATTGTATTCCTTAAGCACCCACGGAATGTCTATATGCTGAGGACATACAGAGGCACAGGCACCGCATCCGATACATTTATCCGGCCATTTTTCGGCAGGAGTCCCATCCATCTGCATTTTTACTGTCATTGCCGATGCAAATTTCAGATCGTTATATCCTGCCAGAAGCATCGGAATATCCAATCCCATCGGACAACCGGAACAGCAGTATCTGCATGACCACTTCCGGTATGCGCATAAGCCATCTGAATGACCATGATGCGATCGATTCATCCACTCTTGCCGCTTTCAGCCTTGCATTATTCTCTTCGCCAAGATCCGTAAGCTTTCCTCCCCTTAAGGGCTCCATTACCATGACCGGTATTCCCCTGCTCCCAAGGATTTCTATCTTTTTTTTTGCGTCCTGGAGCGTCCAATCCACGTAATTAAGCTGGATCTGGCAGAATCACGCTCTGCAAAGGTTTTATGCCGTTTCAGGGTTTTATCCGGCAGGTTTGTTCCGTAACGCACGGTATTTAATAAT
>JBGUQP010000207.1:0-3910 GCA_045131145.1 Lachnospiraceae bacterium
TGAAGTGGATGATCTGGGTGAAGTATTATCGCTGTTTATTATCCTATCCGGTCAATAAGTTACTTTGGGGTGGGAGTGTGATTGTTGAGTGACAGTTTGTGTGTTATAATAGTTATATTAAGTTTTTTTTGATGCATAAATCTAAGGAGGAATAGCTATGATGAACGGATTTAGGAAGCTGAAGCAGTTATGCATCCTGCTGAGCTTTGCCATGGTATTGGAGACGGTTGCGCCTTTGGGTACCGTGAATGCGATGGCAGCGCAGATGGATATCCTGCAAGACACAGTACAGGAGGATGTGCAGGAGGATGTAAAGCCATTATCCTTTGAGGATGAGGCATCAGACGACTGGCTTGATTCCTACGGCAATGTAAAGCCTGAGGATGAGCTTTCATCTGATGAGTACGATTGGAGAGGCCCGTTAAGTGCCTTCACCTTCGAGGACAGCGGGGAGCCGGAGCCGGCTTTCGATGAAGATGCTGTCGTCAATAATGATAAGGCGTCTAACAGTACCACAGGAAAGGCCAGGATAATCTTTCCAACGGGTGAGGCTCAATTACCGGGGAATTGGTATCTGGACATGTATCTTAACTATATTCAAGGTTGGTCTCAGGCTACCGTGATCCTGGAGGATGATTTTGTCACATCCGCTGAGTGGTATGTTTCTGAAGGTAAAAATTATACGATCCAGCTGAACGGACATACAATAACCAGTACGGGAAACCGCAGGTTTTTAAATATGGCGTCGAATTCGACCGTTACCATTGACGGTTCCGGTCCGGATGCCAATGGTAAGAAGGGTAAGCTGCAGGATTTCCGATCCCCAAAGGACGGAAAAGAGGACGGAGGCGCCTTCTTCGTGGAAGCCAGGTCAACTGTCATATTGAAGAATCTGGACGTTATCAGATGCTATGCCCATAACGGCGGCGGCGTGTACTTAAAAACCCAGTCAAACTTAAAGCTCTATAATACGACATTTGACGGGAATAAGGCCTCGAACAGGGGCGGAGCGATCTATGTCGACGGAACCAAGGTCAACATCAGCATGGATTCTGACTCAAAGCTTCGGTGGAACAATGCCGGGACCCACGGCGGGGCGATATATGTAAATGATTCCCGTGCCGGTATCTACGGGGGCGCCCGCGGAACCTTAATAGAGCATAACAGCTGTAATAAAAGCGGCGGCGGAATATATGTGGACGGATCGAATGCCGCAAGGAACGCCGGTGACGCCATAATAAGAAATCTCATATTTGAAGAGAACAGAGCCGCAGAAGGAAGCGGCGGTGCAATGTACATAAACTGCGGAGGCTGCTCCCTGTCAGGGATCAAGGCCTTTAAGAATGAAGCCAAGGATCTGGGCGGAGCCATCTGCGTCAGGGGAAGCGACAAGCCAAAGGACAGGAACACCAGCTTCTCTGATCTGGAGCTTACCGGAAACAAGCTTACCGCAAGGAAATCCTACGGTGGCGGCTTATATGCTGCATCTACCCAGAATATACATCTTTCCGGCCTGGTTACGGTCCGGGACAACACATCCGATGGCTATACAGACAATATCTATCTCTGGGATGCAGCTGAGCACGCATATCTGGTGCTTGGATCTCTTGCCGCACAGTCAAGGATAGGTGTCCTCAGAAATAAGACGTCATTCGGATACCTGACCCAGGAGCCGACTTTCGTAGACTTAAAGTGCATAAAATATGACGATCCGGGTTATCATCTGGAACTCAGTACGAAAGTAGGAAAGGAGTATCTGCTTATAAAGGCCGGTCCTCCTGCGGCGGCTCCCAAGCCTTCCGTAACCGAGCTGGACCTTTCCCAGAAGACAAAGGGAACAGTCGATGGTACCTATACCACGGCGGACGGAACAAAGTATGACAGGATAGCAGGCTACGCATCCTCGCCGTCTCATACGAATGAGGAAATAGATATAGTAAACAAGTATTTCTTCTCGGACGGATACTTCATGGATGATCCCGATAAGTACAATATCCATCTTGCCACCATGGGAATGAATGTGGCAATGGCAAGTGCTGATTCAAATATCAAGGGTCATTCGGATTACAGATATAAGTTTGATAATATCAAGAGTCTTCTTCAGGGCATAGGATGCAAGGAAGAGGATATATATATCAATGACTGGTATATAGAGAAGCCCACCGACGACAGTATAGGTGTGGCTATTGCCAAGAAGAAGATACATGATAAGAAAAACAATAAGGACTATTACCTTGTCCCCATAGCAATAAGAAGCTACGGCTATGAGAAGGAATGGGCCAGCAACATGACCCTTAACGGGAAGAATACTAAGGACGAGACCAATGCCGAGGCATCAGGTTTCCGTTCGGCAAGGACCCATGTGGTGGATTCCCTTGAGTACTTCATAGACCACTACGGCTTAAGGTCTGAGATAGAGCAGGGCAATGTTAAGTTCTGGCTCAACGGTTTCTCAAGAGGAAGTGCCACGGCTAACCTTACCGGCAAGTATCTCGTGGATACTTACGGCAAATATTCCAAGAATAATAAGAATAAACCCAATCAGGTCTTCGCTTACTGCTACGCTGTGCCTGCAGGCGGAACAGATACCGCCGAATCACCTGAAGCTGCAGCAGATAAGCGCAAGGGTTACTATTGCATACATAATATAATAAACAAGGTGGATCTGACTCCCATGGTGGCGCCTGAGCTCATGGGTTTCAAGCGTTACGGTGTGGATCACTATGTACCCGGAGCGAAAGACGCAGGTGAAGTCAGGGAAGAGGTAAAGACCGCTTCGGTTGACAACGGCTCGTATAAATATACCTTAATGTATGATAATGAGGCATATATAACCGGAACCGGCCCTTACAATAACATCAGGCAGAAGATGCTGGATCAGCTCCTCGGAGTGAACCAGGAGGTGAACTTCAGCGATTACTTCAAGGTGCATGGGATGAATGCCTTCGGCACCGGCTTAAGGATAGAAGGTTCCAAATATCAGAAGACTATAGAGTCATGGCTTCCCGATATGTACGGAAAGGTACAGTCCTGGGATACCGTTGGAGACGGCAAGCAGCTTACCAGAAGCAACTACAGCGATTACCTGATGAAGGAAGGCAAGGACGGCGGAAGATGGAGCAAGGGCATATCGGCACAGGATGCCTTCAGGGGACTCGTGATGCTGATGCTTTCAAAGACTCCGAGTGAGAAGGCCGCACTTTCCACTGCTCTCGGCAGTGTGACAAATAAGCTGGCAGCTCCCTTAAGCACGGAGAAAGGGGAATCCAAGCTTTCGATATACAGAAAGCTGATATGCAATTACGGTTGGAAAGACAAAAACAAACAGCAGGAGTGGCTTGATTTCTTCTGGGGCAAGCTTACCGACGACAGCTATGGCCAGCCAAGCATCAAGGACAAGAGCGTGATGAGTGATGCCGAGCTTAAGGCCTTCGAGTCGTATTTCCCGGCATTGATGGGACTTGTTTTCAGGCTGGCACCACAGGATAAAAACAAAAACAACTTAAGGGTAGTAGCCACCTTTGTGAATAATACCGAGACAATCCTGCAGGGACATGTGCCCGAGATCTATCTGGCATGGCTGAGACAATATGACGACTATTATGACAGCGAAGCAAAGAAGGCTTATGTATTCTCTTCGGGTGGAAGTGAGCCTGAGCGTCCGACTGCAAGCATTGAATCGGGAACATATCAGGGAACCCAGACACTGAAGCTTGAATCCAAAGGCAGCGAGATCTACTATACCATTAAGAAGGACAACGGCAAGGCATCACCCTTAAAGCTTTACAGGAGCGGAGAGGGAATAACCCTTACCGAAGGCAGCACGGGAGATGTAAAATATGAAGTTGAATTCTATTCCATAAGAGATAAGATCGAAAGTAATGGCACCAGAACGTGGAATGAAATCGGT
>JBGUQP010000208.1:0-4825 GCA_045131145.1 Lachnospiraceae bacterium
ACATATACCCGCGAAGCCCGTTTCCATATTCGAAAACGGAAAACATGGTAATGACCGGCAGCCCGTAAACAGACGACCTGTAGGGAGCCGACATTGATACCGGATCGGCTTCCTGTGCTGTGTTAAACAGGTGCCACTTGTTGAATTCCGCCTCTTCTTCAGCAGTCGCGTAGAGGTTTCCGGATGCATCGATAAAGCCAACACTTAAGTAATCGGCCTTGGGATATTCTTTTAACGTTTGATATATTTCATCCGGGGACATGAAGGCCTGAGCCGATAAGACGGAAGCCATTCCCTGGGTGGTCTGCGTCAGGAACTCGATCGATGAGTTCATTTTTTCGGACATAATGGTACATATCTCTCCCGAGAGATGCTGGTCATGCCTTGATATGAGGCGGTTGAAAGCGACGATCAGCAAAGCAATTGCCAGAATAAATACAGAAAGGCAGATAATGAGAGTATAATAAAATGACCGCCCGCCCTTTATTAAGTTTATATCTTTTTCATCTCTTTTGCTTTTGCTCATGGTATCCTTAATTATGTTTAAGCAGTTCCTCAACATCAGGATCCGTAAGGGTATCGCTGTTGACCGTTACAACACCTGTGTCTTCAAACCTTATGGGTGGAACATCTCCTTTAAGGATCGATAAAACAGATCCCACAGCCCTGCTTCCCATATCGTACTGGCGCTGCAGCATCGTTGAAGCACAGTAATCTGGTGATTCTATAAGTTCTTTCATTTCATCCGAGAAGTCAAATCCGACGACAACAATATCAGTCCTTGATTTTTCTCTGACAATATTACATAAGACCCGTGTCGGGCCGTTGTTTGTCCCGTAAAGGCCGTAAGCATCCGGATGCTCCTTAAGGAAGGACTCGGCGAGTTCATCTCCTATATCTATATTTCCGTTGCAGTTCATGATGTCCGATGCGATGGTCCAGTTATCCGGAGCATTTTCGGACCAGTATTTGTAGAAGCCTGCCAGCCGTTCGTTTATTGTCTGGGATGTAGCCATGCCTGCCATAATACCGACACATAAACTTTCGCTCTCCGAATGACCGCAAGAATTAAGCTGGCGGAGCATTTCACGTGCGGCATTCTGCCCGGCAAGAAGATTGTCGGTCATATAGCAGATGTCATAGCTTTCGGTATTTGCAGCCGTATCTATAAGAACTACAGGTATACCGGCCTCATGTATATTCTCGATATCGGGAGCCAGTTCGATCGAATCATCCGGAGCAAGTATTATTGCATCGGCGTTTCGCGCCATGGCTTCCTCTATCAGCTTACGCTGGCCCTTCCAGTCGATCTCATTGGTCGTGCCGCCGCAGTATACGTTGCAGCCGAGAGCTTCACCTGCATCCTTCACACCGTTTATCATGACCTGCCAGTAGCTTGAATCGACAAGCTTGACAATGAGATATATGTCAGTCCGCCCCTCAACGATCCCCGTGACAGGCTCGAATTCGCTTAGGGGAAGTGTTCCCGTCTCGATCGTGGTTTCCCTCCTGGAGCAGGCGGTCAAACAGGAAAGCGATATTAACAATAACAGGATAAATATACCGGTCTTCCTCATGTCATATTAACTCCATAATATAAAATTCAAATTCAAAATAACATAAAAAAACATGATTTGTAAACCAAATCCCCATGGTAAACTTCCACTAAAATGTCAGTTGTATTATGTGAAAAATCCCATCTTTACGTCTAACATGTCAGCATGGTATATTAGAAACAAATTGTAACATGTCAGATGCGGACAAGATCAATAAATTAGGAAAAGGAGCCCGAATGTAAATGAACAATTCGCTGAACATGCAGACATATGAAAACCTGAAAAAGGATATCATGACTCTGGCACTTATGCCCGGTGAACCCGTATCAGCCGCAAAGATAGCCGAAAGATACAATGTAAGCCGGACACCTGCGAGGGAAGCCCTGGTGAAGCTGGAAGGAGAGGCTTTGGTGGATATCTATCCCCAGTCGGCATCGGTAATATCAAAAATCGATATAGACAGGGCGGAGCAGGAGTGGTTTGTAAGAAGGACACTTGAGATGGGCGTTGTGGACGGACTCTTTGAGCATGCCACTGATAATGACATCGAGACCATGAGGGAACTGAATGAGGAAATGAAGGTGGTTTCAAAGAAGATGACGGATCCGGGCATGATCTATGAATATCTAAGGTGTGACAACGAATTCCATACCGTGGCATTCCTGGCAGCAGGCCAGGAGCTGGCAGCAGAGCTTGTCGCCAATTCAATGGCTCACTATAACAGGATACGTCTTCTGATAGATATGGAGAACGCCAATAAAGACAGAACCCTGGCAACACACAGCCAGCTTATCAAATGCATAGAACAGAAGGATAAGGAGAGTTACAGGACACTCCTTTACAAGCATATATCATATTTTAAAAACGATATAGAAGTACTAAGGAAAAACAAAAGCGATCTGTTTAAGGACTGAATTTGCAGGGAGAAGGAGGAAGCAGACAATGTACGTGATCAACAGTGAAAAAGAGTATAAGGATCTTGGCGGCGGAGTATTAAGAAAGGTACTTGCATACAGTGACAACATCATGAATGTTGAACTTAAGTTTGAGAAGGGTGCTGTCGGAGCCATGCACAAGCACCCCCATGAGCAGATCGGTTATATAATCGAAGGCTCGCTTAAGTATAAGGAGGAGGGTAAGGAGGACGTTGTACTTAATACCGGAGATACTTATATAGTTGCACCGAACGTGATGCACGGTATCGAATGCCTCACAGAGGTTAAGCTTCTTGATATATTCACTCCCATGAGGGAGGACTTCATATAAACGGGGTAAGGGCATGTACAATAAGACAGTGATATACAAGAACGAAATGAACGAGAAGACAATGAAGTTTCTCGAACGGTTTGTTAAGCGTGTAAAGGGCAATCCCCCCGGAGTATGTCCCATAGCCGTACAGCTTTCATTCCTGCAGAGCGCCAGAAGCCAGACCTGCGGAAAATGTGTTCCCTGTCGTGACGGCCTGTACCAGGTCGAAGTCATGATGAGGGATATAGTTGACGGCAAGGCGGACATGGATACGCTTGAAGCAATGACCGACTTATGTCATACGATCGAGGATACGGCTGACTGTGCCATAGGATACGAGGCTGCTCATGTTGTACTTGAGAGTATTGATCTGTTCAGGGATGAATATATAAGCCATATAAACGACCACAGGTGTCAGGCAGAAGTAGGCCAGAAGATTCCCTGCGTTTCTTACTGCCCGGCTCATGTGGACATTCCCAATTACATAGCCCTGATAGGTGAACACAGATATGCGGATGCGATAAACTGCATCCGGCTCGACAATCCCTTTCCGACTGCATGTGCCTTCATATGCGAGCATCCCTGCGAAGAAAAATGCAGGAGGGATCTTCTTGACAGTCCCGTAAACATAAGGGGACTTAAGAAATTCGCCGTTGACCAGATATCAGCTGACCGGGTCAGGGTTCCCGACTGTAACGTCACGACCGGTAAGAGGGTGGCCGTTATCGGCGGAGGCCCTTCGGGACTCACCGCAGCTTATTATCTGTCACTTATGGGACATAAGGTTGTTGTGTTCGAAGCAAGGGAGAAGCTTGGCGGGATGCTAAGATACGGCATACCCAACTACAGGCTTCCCAAAGACAGGCTCGATCAGGATATCACTGCCATCCTGTCAACCGGTAATATTGAAGTAAAGCATGGTGTTAATATCCCCGAAGATATATCCATGGAGAAACTTGCCGGGGATTATGATGCCGTATATATTTCGATCGGGGCTCAGCTTGGCAGAACGGTTGATGTTGAAGGTTCACATGCCGACGGCGTATATTCCGCTGTTGAAGTACTGTCCGAGATCGGCAGGGGGAATATCCCCGACTATACAGGAAAAAGGGTAGTGGTGGTCGGCGGCGGCAATGTTGCGATGGATGCAAGCCGGAGCGCCATCCGCTGCCATGCTGACGAGGTGACCGTGATATACAGGAGAAGACAGGTTGATATGACCGCGCTTCCGTCGGAGATCCAGGGGGCTATAGAGGAAGGAGTGGAACTTCTGACTCTTAATGCGCCAGATTCGGTTGAAGTTGATGAGAACAACCGTGTAACCGGTCTTAGGATGCAGCCTCAGATAACTTCGGTCCACAGGGACGGTAAGCCTACGGTCAAGGCGGCTAATACCGAAAAGAGAGTTCATCCATGCGATATTGTCCTTATGGCAGTGGGGCAGGATATATATTCCGCACCCTTTGCGGAATATGATGTAAATCCCAAGAGGAAGACCTTCAATATCACCGAGACAACTAGGCTTAAATCATATGATAAGATCTTTGCCGGAGGGGACTGCGTGTTCGGGCCCGCAACGGTGATCAAGGCTATCGGAGCCGGTAAGGTTGCGGCCGTCAACATCGATGAATTCCTCGGATACCATCATAAGATTCCGGACACTATAGAATATCCGGTACCAAGGGAGAACAACAGAACTCACATAGGACGTGTTCACCTTACGGATAAGTCGGCAAGGGAACGCAAGAAGAGCTTTGAACCCGTGGAGAACGGCATGTCATTCGACGAAGCCATGCAGGAATGCTCCAAATGCTTAAGGTGTGACCATTTCGGATGCGGAGTTCTGGAAGGAGGAAGGGTATGAAGGTAAGCGTTACCATAGACGGTATCAGACAGAATGCTGATGATTCCAATACGATCCTTGAAGCAGCCCGCATCTGTGACATAAACATTCCCACCTTGTGCTACCTTAAGGACGTTAATGAGATAGGTGCATGCAAGATGTGCGTGGTAGAGGTGGA
>JBGUQP010000209.1:0-5132 GCA_045131145.1 Lachnospiraceae bacterium
TGACTCCGATATTGTTCTTGTGGAACTTATTGACCATATAGGCAAAGTCTTCGGGAGAGCCGTACCTTGTTGTAGGAGCGTAATAACCCGTAACCTGATAGCCCCATGATCCGTCAAAAGGATGCTCTGCAATACCGATGAGCTCAATATGGGTATAGTGCATATCGAGAAGATAGTCCGTCATACGGTCCGCAAACTCACGATATGTGTAAAATCCTTCGTCATCACGACCGGGATGTCTCATCCACGATCCTATATGACACTCATAAATTGCAATAGGTGCTCTGAACAGATCTGTTTCGGACCTTTTCTTCATCCAGACCGAATCACTCCAGCGAATAACGGAAAGATCCGTTGTTACGCTTGCCGTGCCCGGGCGAAGTTCTGCTTTGTTGGCAAAAGGATCTGCTTTGTACAGTTTGTCGCCGCGACGTGTGTAGATAAGAAACTTATACAGACAGTCAACACCCATGTCGGGAATGAATATCTCATAAATACCTGCAGGTTCGAGCCTGCTCATCTGATACTCGTCTTCATTCCACCCGTTATAATCGGAGATCAGGTGAACTGCCTCTGCATTCGGCGCCCATACGGCAAAATACATGCCCTGTTTTCCGTTCTTCTTACAAGGATGAGCTCCGAGTTTTTTATAAATATCATAATGAGTACCCGTTCCGAACAGATACATATCCATATCCGTAACAAACGGTGAGATACTGTTAGTTTTTGCCATTTTTACCCCCTGTAGAAATGATCATATTTAATTCAGAAAATCCTTCTCACGTAAAACTATAAAATCATCGTCATCATATCTCTTTGCCAGAAGCACATCCATGAAATGGGACATGTTCTTGCGGTCAACATGCCTTATGGCATTATCAACTATCTCGATGACTTCATCAACGGTAACGACATGATCGATCGTCTGCATATCGCCTATCTTATTGTAAAGGGCAAGCGTACCCATATCATCTATGCTGTACTCAAGTTCTCTTGCATATCCCTTTGCATAAGCTACCAGATCCTGATTAGAAAAGTCTTCTATCACTATTCTTGCATCAAATACGGTTTTGGTTTCGGGACAACCGTTAAGCAGCGGCTCAAGGGAATCTTTTTCACCTTCGAAGACAACAAGTATGGAATCCACCTCGTTTTGCAGTGTATCCGTTATGGCATTTAACGTGATCGGTGTAAGACCGCCTGCATTCTCTACAATAAGCGCTCCCTTACTCAGTTTCTGGAGTGTCATGGGTATATTCTTCTTATTAAGGGCTTCTCCCGAAATCTTTGCAACTTTTCCGGAGAATGTGGAATCCATCATCTGGATCGCCTTGACGATATCTATTGCCAGGCTCTTCCTTCCGAAATTCTCCGATCCCATAACGATGACATTTCCGCGCGAGGCTTCCATTCTCATATCGTCCATAACATCGACGATCTGGGCTTTCAGCGATTCTATGCCTTCAAATCTTCCGAAGATGGCCATCTCAGCCTCATCAAATTCCCTTCGGCTCGTGACGTTCTCCTCGAGCTTCATCCATGAAGGGTGATTTGCCTTTTTGGCCGCGTCATCTTCAGCCGAATACTCTTCCTCGATACCCGCTTCATAGCGCATTCTTGCCTCTATCTCTTCCTGCGGTATCGGACGGGTTTTGAGCATGTCATCAACTTCATCGGGTTGATCTATCGTTTCAAGCTCCTCAACCTCTCCGAGATCGGTCACACTGTACGGATACTGTATAGGTGCCGTCAGGCCGTGGCGGACAACATCCTTGTCATCGGAAACAGGCTGTTCCTGTGCGGGTTCTGCTTCAGCAGCCGGTTTAGGTGGTGCAGGTATGGCAACTCTTGCAGGTTCGGGTTCCGCTTCCGTCTCCGAAGATGCATCCTCATCGTCTTCGGGAAGATCGGGTTGCTCAATATCCTCTATTTCTTCTGTTTCTCCGTAATCTCCCGGCTCCGGTTCCGCTATGACGGGTTTGTCCTCTTCCCCGTCGGTATCCGGTATCTCTCCGGTCATCCTTTTTACAAGCTCAACATCTTCTTTCCTGATCTGAGCTATATTTCCGCCGTATTCTTCTTCAAGAGTAAGCTTTCTGCCCGACGGAAGTACATCTCCCTGAAGCGGCAGATCCGCATCCGGCAGTACATCGGGAATGGTTCCGGTGATCGATGTTTTGGCCGGTCCGTTTATCCTTGCTCCCGATTCCGTTCTTTTTACATTCTCTCTGTCAAATACGGGAGACGGTATGGTTGTTCTTGTAACAACTCCTTTTTTATCTTCTTTAAGTACCTCTTCTTTGACCGCGTTTTCCGCTTCACTTGTTGCGGGTGTGGTCGCCGGCTCCTCGGAAGGTGTGCTTACAGGCGGCTGGGGTTCTTCGGGAGCAGCATCAAGCCCGGGGATAACTCCGACAAGCTGTGACATTATATCCTGTGTCTGTTCTTTTGTTCTGCTCCGCAACTGCTGTTTTCTCTGCTCTTCGCCGCTCTTCTTCTTGGCTTCCCAGTCCTTCATAAAGTCACTGAGGTCTATCTGTCCGGGAACCTGCTCTTCCGGCTGTACATCTTCCCCTGATCCGGTCACCGGTGTGACCTGAACCGGCTTTTCGAAAGTCTGCTCCATTGAAGGAGTTGCAGGGGCTGTGGCTGCCGTTGTTGTCTGATCTTCGGGTTCAGCCTGTACTTCAGGCTGTTGCGGCTGCACGGCGGCAGGCGCTTCATATACCGGTTGCTGAGGTTGCTCATACACAGGCTGCAGCTGAACAGGTTGAACAGGCTGTTCGTATACAGGCTGCTGATACTGCGGCTGGTAAACCGGCTGTTGCGGCTGCACGGGCTGTTCGTACGCAGGCTGCTGATACTGCGGCTGATATACGGGTTGTTGCTCATACACGGGCTGCTGCACCTGAGCATACGGCTGCTGTTCATACACAGGCTGCACAGGCTGTTCATAAGCCGACTGTTGCGGCTGCAAAGGCTGCTGTGTGGGGCCTGCCTGATTAAGCTGCTCCATAAACTGCTGTTGCGAAGGATCGTAAAGCTGTGATGTCACTCCGTAATAAGGTGAAGGAACAACACTCTGTTCCTTTGCATAGAACTCTTCCATGTTTCTGGCGAGTTCTTCCTGAAGATTCATTGTGGAATATTTATCGTTACTGTACGGTGCGATCTGAATGTCAGATGTCTGTAGCATAGTAGCGTTAGCCGGCTGCTGCGCCGGCTGGGGCTGTTCCTGAGGTACTGCCTGCTGTGCCGGCATCGGACCTCCTGCTGCCTGAGCGCCTCCGTGAGGCAGTAACGTATCGGTTGTGCTGCCGATCGGAGAAGTCTCATAAGGGCTTACCCCTTTAGAATAGAGAGGCATGGACTGCGTCTCATATATATGAACAGTCTCCTCTGTTTCTCCTGTCGGGATCTTGGGCGCATCATATACACCGTCGTATTTCTGCTGCTGTTCCTTTGTAAGAGGCGAGTGTTGCATCTTCAGTTCAAGGGCTTTGCGGACATAAGGTCCCTCGCCGAACCAGAGAGCAAGCTCATCGCACGTTTCCACGCACTTTGTCTCCTGTCCGTCCCTATGGTACAAAAGAGCAAGCTCATAGGCCCACTTTTCCGTATACTCCGCTCTTTTGAACTCCTCAAGAAGGGATATCTTCTCTTCAAGAGGCACATCCTGAGCGTCGTAGATCTTATACAGCAGTACATATCTGTTTGTATCGTGGGGTTTTAAATGAACGTATTCACGATAGTATTCTATCGCTTCCGAGATCTCATCAAGCTTTATGGCAAGCTCACAAAGGGCGTAGACGACATTTGCCCTGTCGGGATATCTCTCATATGCCAGAAGCAGAATGTCCCTGGCCTCTGAATAGTGTTTTGTAACCTTATATATTTCGCTGACGGTACACAACATGGAGAAGCTCTTAACTCTTCTCCAGTCTATCGTATCCGCTATATCCATCGCTTCCTGGAAACGATGCTCTTTGATCAATGATTTTATCTGGTCTGCACAGACCTGATATTCGTACTTATCCAAAACCCTGACTCCCTAAGGCACAACATCTGCCCATTATCTTCGCTATTTTACCATAAGGGTGTTACTATGTCAAAATATTGGAAAGTGCCGCAAACTGCTGTAAATTCAACGATTCTCCCCTTACCGTGACAGGAAGATCCATCTTTGTGAGCGCATTTTCAACGTCACTCCTGGAAAAAGAGAGTCCTGCATAATTTGCGATCGCATTTGCCAGTGTTTTCCTGCGCTGGTTAAAAGATGCACGTATTATCTCAAACATCTGCTTTTCATTCGAAACTTCCGTCTGGGGCTCTTTTAAAACAGTAAGCCTTATAACCGCGGAACCCACATTAGGCCGTGGGATAAAACAGTTCGGAGGAACGTTGGCTGCAATATAAGTATCCGCATAATACTGCACCGCAAGTGACAACGCTCCGTAATCCTTTGTTCCGGGAACCGCACGCATCCTCTCGGCAACCTCTTTCTGGACCATTATTGTTATACTTTCTATGGGATAACGATTTTCCAGAAGGTTCATCACGATCGGTGTCGTGATATAATACGGCAGGTTTGCCACAACACGGACTCTTCTTCCCTCAAATTCCTCTTCGATGAGCCTTCTGATATCGGTCTTCATGACATCGTCATTTATCACTTTAACATTGGAATAATCCGAAAGGGTTTCATCAAGTATGGGGATAAGGTCCCTGTCGATCTCGATCGCCACAACTTTGGCTGCGCGCTCACACAGAAGCTGGGTCATCGTTCCTATCCCCGGTCCGATCTCGATAACTCCGTCATCTTCTTCAATAAGCGCCGCATCAACTATCTTGGTAAGGACATGCTCATCAATGAGAAAGTTCTGTCCGAACCTCTTCCTAAAAGAAAAACCGTATTTTTTTATGATCTGTGATGTATTTTTCGCGTTTCCGAGATATGCCATGTTATTTCCCGAATACCCTCACTGCATTGTTATATGTTGCCTCTTCGACCTCCTCTTCGGAAATCCCTTTGATCTTTGCTATCTCACTTATTATATACGGAAGATACTCCGAAGAGTTGCGCTTTCCTCTCATCGGTACAGGGGCAAGATACGGGGAATCCGTTTCGGTCA
>JBGUQP010000210.1:0-2506 GCA_045131145.1 Lachnospiraceae bacterium
CCTCTCTTACACCTATAATTATTAACTTGTACTACTCATCCGAGATACTGGGTATGGAATCTCGGATTACAATTGAGGGGCTTGACAGATACAGGGACTGCATGTGCCGTCTGTTTGAAGAAAGACGTCGTGATCACAAGAACCGGATCGTTTCGGATGTTAAAAAATACATCAGCGCGCACACACATGACAAACTGTCTCTTAATGAGGTCGCCGCCATCTTCGGTGTAAGTCCGTCATACTTAAGCCAACTTTTCGGCAGATACAACGACACGGGATTTAACGAATACATTAACACGTGCAAGATTGAAGAGGCCAAACGGCTGCTTCGAACCGAAAACCATAAAGTTTATGAGGTCGCGGAAATACTTAATTTCGGCAGTGAATTTTATTTCAGCAAAGTGTTCAAAAAGATCCAGGGGGTAACACCTTCCGAGTATCTGTCGAAACCATAGATCAGCTTATCAGGCAGGACATATGCAAGGAGAAATCATGAATTCAGGCAGGTTTAATACACCTTTTCAGAACTGCATACACACATTTGATCGAACAGTGTCATCGTATGATCCTTTTCCCCAAATTCGCAGCGAAGGTCTGAAACTTTCTGAGGAGATGCGAAAACAGTTGATCGATGACGGAAGGGCCTATCTTGGAAAACCCTACACCCCAATATCGGCACGGGATTTTATGCAGTTTGTCCGGACCGGAGATCGTCAGGCCTATGAAGAAAAATACTTTGCGAGACGTCATAAGTTATGCGCACTTGTAACAGCTGCTCTTGCCACAGACGATCCCGGATTCATCGACGGGATCATAGACGGTATCTACTGTATATGTGAAGAAACAGCCTGGGTATTGCCGGCACACAACACTTATATACGGGACACCCCGCAGCACATTCTTCCCGATCCCGCCCGGCCGGTCCTTGATCTTTTCGCATGCGAGACTGCTTCCCTTTTGTCCATGACATACTATCTGTTAAAAGATAAACTGGACACCATTTCACCTCTGATATGTGATCACATTCTTGAAATGATAAGAGAGCGGCTTGTAAAACCGTACCTTAACGATCATTTCTGGTGGATGGGAAACAAAGATGAACCCATGTGCAACTGGACGCCATGGTGTACCCAGAACGTTCTTTTGTCAGTGTTTCTACTGCCATTCGGCAATGACATCCGCATTAAGGTGATCAGTCAGGCTGCTTATAGTCTGGATTGTTTTCTGAAGGATTACGGAGAAGACGGATGCTGTGATGAGGGAGCGCAGTATTATCGTCACGCAGGTCTGTGTCTGTATCATTGTATCGATATATTAAATTCCGTTACGGATGGTGCTTTTTGCTGTATTGCCGCAACCGATAAGATCCGGAATATTGCTTCATATATCGTCAATGTTCATGCCGCCGGTGACTATTATATAAACTTCTCAGACTGTTCCGCCAAGGCCGGCAGAATGGGCATTCGTGAGTACCTGTTCGGCAAAACCTGCGATCTTGAAGTACTTATGAGGGCTTCCGCTGATGATTTTTATCATGATTATCATTCCGGCAACCTGTTTACGGATGAATCCATGAGATTAAATCTGTACTGCAGATCTCTTACGATCATGTTCTGCGATGAAATATTAAAGTATCACGAAGAACGATCCCGGAATCCTCATTATACAGTCCCCGATATCTATTATCCGAGCGTCGGAGTTATGGTTGCAAGAACACCACACTTCATCCTTGCGGCAAGAGCCGGTGACAATGCAGACAATCACAATCATAATGATACCGGCAGTTTCATCCTCTATTTGGATGAGAAGCCTCTGTTCATTGATGTCGGCGTGGAAACTTACTCACGCAAAACTTTTTCACCGGACCGATATGATATATGGACTATGCAGTCAGGATATCACAATCTTCCCACTATATCCGGGCTTGACCAGATGGCCGGTGATCAGTACCGCGCAACGCGTGTAGAGTGTGATCTTCAGGACGACGAAAAATCGATCAGCATGTACATTGAAAAAGCCTATCCTCTTTCGGACAGGCTCAAAGATGTTACATATCTTCGCCGCATCAGTCTATGCGCATCGGCTGAAACATTTACGCTTACGGACACAACAAACTGCGATGATGTCATATTGAATTTCATAACATATGAACCACCGGAAAACGAAGGGTCAGCAAATACATATCGTATAGGAAACGCCCTAGTCACGATCAACGGTGCCTCGATCGTATCCAAAGAAACTCTTCCCATTACGGATCCGCGTCTCGCACTTGCATGGGATCATGATCTGTTCCGCACACGTTTCAGTATGAATGCCAAAACGTTTATTATGCAGGTACGTCCCATATCCTAACTGCAGATCCGGACATTTTTCCGATTTTCACTAATATCCTCACCTGCATCTGAAGGTCATTTCATGCCAGCACTTTCTGCAGATACTTCATATATCTGATATACTCGTCATCCGAGTCGAGATGCTCGAGGATTGATTCTGATTCATTGCTCTG
>JBGUQP010000211.1:0-6948 GCA_045131145.1 Lachnospiraceae bacterium
CCCTTCATCAGGCCGGTTTTAACCAGACTGTCGGAGCCCTGGGAACGGCACTTACATCGGGACATGTTAATCTCCTGAAACGCTATACCGAGAATGTGCTCCTGTGCTATGACAATGACGGGGCGGGCGTGAAGGCCAATCTTAGAGCGATACCTATCCTTCGCGGAGCGGGTGTGTCCGCCAAAGTCATAAATATGAGTCCCTACAAGGATCCCGATGAATTCATTAAGAATCTCGGAGCAGAGGAATTTGAAATAAGGATCAGGAATGCCGAGAATTCCTTCTATTATGAAGTGAGGATGCTGGAGGCCGATTACGACTTACAGGATCCGGACGGGCGTACGAAGTTTACGAATGAAGTGGCTAAGAAGCTGATACGGTTCGAGGATCCTATAGAGCGGGACAATTACCTTGAAGCCATATGCGTCAAGTACCACATTAATCCCGAGAATATGGGCAAGCTTATCGGTAAGCTTGCGGCAAAGGGCGAGGGGATACCTCAGTATGAAAGACCCAGATCACTAAATATCAAAGCCGCTGATCCGGATTCGGGGATCAGGAAGGCACAGAAGCTTTTACTTACCTGGCTGTGCGAGGAACCTGAGATATATAAACAGATCGGGAAGTATCTGGAACCGGATGATTTTTCCGAGGAGATATACAGAACGGTTGCCGGAGTCCTGTTTGAACAGATAGAAGAAGGAAACATCAATCCGGCCGGGATCATCAGCCGCTTTACCGGTGAGGATGAGCAGAACGAGGTGGGCAGCCTCTTCAATACAAGGCTTGAGATGCTAAAGACTCCGAAGGAGAAGGAGCAGGCCCTTAAGGACATCCTGATAAAGGTAAAGTCACACAGCTTCGACATTAAGGCTAAGGAAGGGGATCCTGCCGATGTCGAGATGATAAACAAGGTCATTGAGAACAAGAAGCTGCTGCAGGAACTGAAAAGCCTGAAGTTAAAGCTATCAGAGACTTAGGATAAATCCGGTTTTAAGAGCCGATATTAATAAGATATAAGGAAATATCAGTATATAATAAAAAGAGGAGAAAAAAGATGGGTAAAAAGGAAACGGTCAAGAAGGAAACAGTAAAGAAGGAGAAGGCAGCAAGCAAGACCTCCAGAAAAAAGACCGAGAAGGAGATCGAGATCGATATCGACAATGAGATCGATAACGAGATCGAGGGTGAAAACGAAGAGGGTTCACAGGAGCAGGATGAGAAGCTTAATGAAATCATCCAGGAGAGGCTTAAGACCCTGCTTGGCAAGGCTAAAAAGAAGAAGAATGTCCTTGAGAGTCAGGAGATAACTCTTTTCTTTGCCGACATGGACATACAGGATGATCAGATGGACAAGATCACTGATTATCTTGAGCAGAACGGTGTCGACATCCTTAAGATAACCGAGGATGATGATGAGGAGCCCGATGAGGAGATTATCCTGTCAGAAGAGGATGAGGTTGATGTTGAAAACATCGATCTGTCGGTTCCCGATGGCGTAAGCATCGAGGATCCTGTCAGGATGTACCTTAAGGAGATAGGAAAGGTTCCGCTTCTTACGGCTGAAGAAGAGATAGAGCTTGCCCAGAAGATGGAAAAGGGCGGCGAAGAAGGAGAAGAGGCCAAGAAGCGTCTGGCAGAAGCCAACCTCCGTCTTGTTGTAAGTATAGCCAAGAGGTATGTCGGCCGCGGAATGCTGTTCCTTGACCTTATCCAGGAGGGTAATCTGGGCCTTATCAAGGCAGTTGAGAAATTCGATTACAAGAAGGGATATAAATTCTCTACATATGCTACTTGGTGGATACGTCAGGCCATTACACGTGCCATAGCCGATCAGGCCAGGACGATCCGTATACCGGTTCATATGGTTGAGACCATCAATAAGCTTATCAGGGTAAGCAGACAGCTCCTTCAGGAGCTTGGCCGTGAGGCTACGGCTGAGGAGATAGCTGAGGAGATGAACCTTCCGGTTGAGAGGGTGCGCGAGATATTAAAGATATCACAGGAACCTGTGTCTTTGGAGACTCCCATAGGTGAGGAAGAGGATTCGCATCTGGGTGACTTTATCCAGGATGACAATGTTCCGGTACCGGCCGATGCCGCTGCATTTACACTTCTTAAGGAACAGCTGGTTGAAGTCCTTGGGACCCTTACGGACAGGGAACAGAAGGTTCTGCGTCTTCGTTTCGGTCTTGATGACGGAAGGGCAAGGACCCTCGAAGAAGTAGGTAAGGAATTCAACGTTACACGTGAGCGTATAAGACAGATAGAAGCCAAGGCATTAAGAAAGCTCCGTCATCCAAGCAGAAGCAGAAAACTGAAGGACTACCTGGATTAACAGTGGACCAATACAAGACAGTTCTCAAGCTTGCTTGAAGGAACTGGCTTGGATTAGGGACACGCCACACCATGAGCATGAAATTGAGCGAAGCGAAATGAGAGTGCGAATGGTGTACAGGATTACGAGAGTGCGAAGCACGGAGTAATCCGTGTTAATCCACAGAATACGGAGATAACACATGCCTCTCTCAGAAAGACTTCAAGCCGTGGCGCAGCTTATAACTCCCGGGCTTCGCGTTGCTGATGTCGGGTGCGACCACGGTTATCTGGCTATCTATCTTATTAAAAATCAAATATCCCCGCATGTTATCGCAATGGATATAGGCTGCGGACCTCTTGAGCGGGCAATGCAGCACGTGCAGGAAGCAGGACTTGCTCCCGAGATCGAAATAAGATTGTCGGACGGACTCAAAGAACTAAAAGAGGACGAGGCTGACTGCATAGTGATGGCAGGAATGGGCGGCCCTCTCATGATCGATATCATGAAGAGGGGAGAGGAGATATGTGATGAGGCACATGAATTCATCCTTCAGCCACAGTCGGAGATCGATAAGGTCAGACATTTCCTTGAGGACAATCTGTACAGGATAATATCCGAAGATATAGTTCTTGAAGACGGTAAGTTCTATCCCATGATGAAGGCTATCCACGGAAACATGAGGCTTGAGAGGGAAGTTTACTACCGGTTCGGAAAGATCCTTCTTCATGAGGAACACCCGGTACTCAGGGCTTATCTTAGAAATGAACGCAGGCAGCTGCATGAGATTAGAAATGAGCTGATGGATTCTCCGAGGACTGAAAGGGTAGAGGAGAGGCTTAAAGAAATAGCCGAAGACATCGCGATCGTAGATGAGGCTATAATAATGAGTGATAAAATAAGCCCTGTTACCGTAGAACGTGTTATTAAATGATTTAATAGGAAAGGGTAAGCAATGAAATGTTCAGATATCATGAATGCCTTGGAAGAACTGTCACCGGTAAGTTACGCTGAGGAGTGGGATAACGTAGGTCTTATAGTGGGAAGGAAGGATAAGGAGGTCCGTAAGATCTATATAGCGGTTGATGCCACGGATGAGGTTATAGACAGTGCGATCAAGGTCCAGGCGGATATGATCATTACACATCACCCACTTATCTTCAGGGCTGTCAAGAAGGTTAATTCGGATGATTTCATAACACGCCGGGTGCTTAGGATGGCCAGACATGATATCAGCTATTATGCAATGCACACGAACTTTGATGTGATGGGAATGGCTGATGCGGCAGCCGATGAGCTGGGCCTTAAGAGAAGGTCGGTTCTTAATGTAACATACGAGGATGACTTAGCCAAGGAAGGATTCGGACGTGTGGGACGTCTTCCTTCCGTAATGACTCTTAAAGAATGTGCTGAACATGTAAAACACTGCTTCAAGCTTAGAAATGTAAGGGTTTACGGTGAATTGGATACGGAATTGGAGACTGCCGCCATATGTCCCGGCTCAGGCAAGTCGATGATAGGAGATGCGGTAAAGGCGGGAGCCGATGTGTTCATAACAGGCGATATTGAACACCATGACGGCCTGGACTGCCTTGCGCAGGGACTGATGGTCATCGATGCAGGCCACTACGGGATTGAGAAGATTTTCATCAATTATATCAGGGAATACCTGCGAAGGAACTTCCCGGACCTGGCGGTATATAATCATAAGGATGTGGAACCATTTGTTATACTGTAAATTTTTGTAACTGATCAGAACATTCCTGCCTTCCCCCCTAAGGGCCGCTAAATGTCCGGGGGAATTAACCAAGCGTGGACTGAAGCGAAGCGGAGACAGGTGTTACCGAAGGTGACGGATGAGGTAAATATGAAAGGAGAAAACTATGGGGAAAATGTATAAGATAACGGTAGGGGGCAAAGTGACGGAATATCCTTCCGGGACAACTTATGAACAGGTTGCCATTGATAACCAGAAGGATTATAAAGCACATATCGTACTTGCCAGGGCTGGCGGCAAATTAAGAGAACTTAACAAGAAGATAAGCTGCGACTGCGAGGTTGACTTTAAGACGGTTTCTGACCGGTCGGGGTATAAGACATACAGAAGGACTGCGACATTCATTATGATAAAGGCCATACGTGATGTTGCGGGTGTTAAGACTATTAACAAGATCAAGGTTGAATTCGCCATCGGCAAGGGTATTTACACTTCGATAAGCGGCACCACCAAGGTTGACGAGGACTTCCTTAAGAAGGTAAAGTCACGCATGGACGAGATAGTAAATGCCGATATTCCGATAAAGAAAGAATCATACGATCTGGATGATGCGATCGAACTTTTCAGAAATGAAGGTATGAAGGATAAAGAAAGACTCTTCAAATACCGCAGGGCATCAAAGGTCAATGTTTATTCGATAGATGGATTTTATGATTATTATTACGGATATATGTGCCCCAGTACAGGGTATGTTAAGCTCTATGATCTGATCCCTTATGATGAAGGCTTCATATTGCAAATGCCCGCCCGTAAGGTTCCGGATGAAGTTCCTCCGTTTGTTCCTCAGGATAAGCTCTTCAATACAATGAAGGAGTCGACCAAGTGGGGAATATCGCTTGATATGGAGACGGTCGGAGCATTAAACGATAAGATATGTAAAGGCCAGGTTGAAGACCTTGTCCTTGTATCCGAGGCCCTGCAGGAAGCCAAGATCGCGGAGATAGCATCCGACATAGCCGGCCGTAAGGATGTTAAGTTTATAATGATAGCAGGTCCATCATCATCAGGTAAGACAAGCTTCTCGCACCGTTTGAGCATTCAGCTTCGGGCCAAGGGGCTTGTACCTCATCCGATAGCACTTGATAATTACTTTAAGAACAGGGAAGATACCCCCAAGGATGAAAACGGGAAATATGATTTTGAATGCCTGGGAGCAATGGATGTAGACGGCTTCAATAATGATATGAAGAAACTGCTCGCGGGCGAGACGGTCGAGCTTCCTTCCTTCAACTTCAAGATAGGAAAGAGAGAGTATAAGGGAGACTACATGCATCTTAACGAGGAAGATGTACTGGTACTTGAGGGTATTCACGGCCTTAATGAGAAGATGAGCTACGCACTTCCGGCTGAGAGCAAGTACAAGATATATATAAGTGCACTGACTTCGCTTAATGTTGATGAGCATAACAGGATCTCGACAACGGATACCAGGCTTATCCGCCGTATGGTCAGGGATAACAGGACCAGAGGTACTTCGGCTTCGGGAACTCTTGCCATGTGGCAGTCGGTAAGAAAGGGTGAGGAGGAGAATATCTTCCCCTTCCAGGAGAGCGCAGATGCAATGTTCAATTCAGCTCTTATTTATGAGCTTGCAGTACTTAAGCAGTTTGCAGAGCCTCTGTTATTTGCAATTGAGAAGGATGATCCCGAATATCTGGAAGCCAAGAGACTGCTCAAGTTCCTTGACTATTTCGTAAGCTTTACGTGTGAGGATGTACCCAAGAACTCCCTTATGAGGGAATTCATCGGGGGAAGCATATTTAATGTGTAGCACCAGGTTAGTATTTAGGGTAAGACGGGATTACAGACATGGACGGCAAGCTTGCTTGGCAGGACATGGATGTGATACCGGATTTCCTGCGAAGCAGGAACCGCAAGAACATAAATATCGCTCAGACGCGAAGCGGATGAGGAAGTTGCGAAGCAACGTGCGTTATGCATGTTCTGGCGTCTCTAATATTTTTAAACTATATAAAACATGAGTGGAACGAACAATCGCCGGCCCCGGTTACGGGACGGGAGGAAAGTCCGGGCTTCACAGGGCAGGATGCCGGATAACGTCCGGTGGAGGTGACTCTAAGGATAGTGCAACAGAAATGATACCGCCTGCTTAGCAGGTAAGGGTGAAATGGCGGTGTAAGAGACCACCGCCGGTGCGGTAACGTACCGGGCATATGTAAACCCCATCCGAAGCAAGACCAAGCAGAGGGCTATACGGCTGCCCGTCGTGCCTTCAGGTAGGTCGCTTGAGGCGATCGGCAACGGTCGTCCTAGATAGATGATTGTTCAAGACAGAACCCGGCTTACAGTTCCACTCAAAAAAATGTGACACTTTAGCTCAGAGCTAAAGTGTCACATTTTTTATTTGTTCAAGTGTCCGGAATACATCTCCTCGCAGTACTTGCACCTGTATATCTCCTTCTCTGGATCGGTAAGAACGAAGATATGGGTTAGTTCCTGCTCGATCGAGGTGATACAGCGGGGATTCTTGCATTTTATGACGTTCTTTATTTCCTTTGGAAGAACAAGATCCTTCTTCTCTACAATCTCGCCGTCCTTAATAACATTTACCGTGATGTTATGGTCTATAAAGCCCAGTATATCAAGATCAAGCATATCGATATCGCATTCCACCTTTAAGATATCCTTCTTGCCCATCTTGTTACTCTTGGCGTTTTTGATGATCGCCACCGTGCAGTCAAGCCTGTCAAGCTTAAGATCGTGGTATATTGACATGGACTTGCCGGCCTTAATATGATCAAGCACGAAGCCTTCTTCGATTTTTCCTACGTTAAGCATATTTTCCTCCTGATAGTTTTACTAAATGATCTTTATACTAGCTCAAGCAGTGTTA
>JBGUQP010000212.1:0-2511 GCA_045131145.1 Lachnospiraceae bacterium
GCATTCCCACAGTCAAATATCGGAGCAGGTCCCGTAAACTCAAGTGTATCCGTATTCCTTATAAATCCTATGTTTGATAAGTTTCTGTCTGTATTCCCGGTAAGTATATCTATGAGAGTTATATCTTTTATATGCCTATCCGCTCCCGGTATCTTAAACTTATCGCACATCCTTAAAAGATGCGTATCCACGCTCACATCATCCGGCCTTTCCTGCGTGTAATAGACATCCTTTGCGGTCACAAGCTCAGTGGATTCATCAATGAAATTTAAGCACCCGACACACATACGGAAGCCCTCCACGCAAAGCTCATAGTCAGCAATCTTTATTCCCATGCGCTCACACAGAACGGCCGCCAGCACCTCATATAAAGGCTCCTGCCCGGCGGCCTTACTCCCTGCTTTTATAAGCTTTGATTTTAAGGTATCATCATCCTGTTTCCATCTCTTTCTTAAAAGCCCTGATGTAGTAAGGTCGGGGGAATCCTGGGAACGTATGCATTCAACTTCCCAGGGGCTGAATAATGCTTTTCCTATGGTCTTATCATACTTTCTTGTAAAGAAATTTATCTTGCTCCACTTCTCTTCCCTGTTCTGAATCCAGTACTGGTCTGTAAGAGAAGCATAATTCCTGCTTAAAAAGCACTTTTCTCCATACAGCTTTTTTACTTCCTTAAACCCCACCCTGTCTTCTGGTATCGACCTTCCTTTTAACCATTCTGAAAATGTATCATCGTTTAATTCCCGCTTAAGGGGAATGGGTATCAATTCGGGATTTATGACCTTTTTTAACTTAAGGCCTTCGGCGTTTTTTATAAACAAAAGGACCGGTTCGTTTTTTAGCATAAGCTGCATACTCAGTCACTTCCCATTAACTCATTAATATATGCTTCATCGTCGTTTTCTATGATGACAGGCTGCATCTTGCTTGCGGGTGCCTCAACTATCACGCTCTGCTGGATGGTGTTTTCCTGGATCTTAAGCCTCCTGTCCCTTTCTTCGCTTGGCAGGTTGTTTAACTGGCGCATCCCGCGCATATACATGTCAGCCTCTTCTATCATCTGACCTACAGATTTTTCTTCGCTTCCTGCACTTATACCGTAAACAAAGCGGATATTATACTCCGAGAGTTTTAAGAGGGTATCCTTCATCACCCTTTCACATCCCGATTTATCGAAAGTGCATATTATACCGAATTCATCACCTATGAGCCTGTATACGCTCCCCTTATCGCCGATAGTGTCCTTAAGGCCTTTGGCTACTATCTTTATGACATTATCTCCGTCTTTCCTTGACCTTTCATTTACAGTCCTCATATCAGAAACATTTAGCATGATAAGTGAGTTCTTATGCATATCATATCTTCTTGCATCCCGGTTAAAACAGTTCTTGTTCTTAACACCCATTTTTCTGTCATTATATGCAAGATCCTCATACTCCCTAACCTGCTCCACTGTAAGTCCGCCAAAGCTTCTCCTGTATCTTTCATATTCTCCCTTAAGGTCTTCAAAAGCCCTTGTCAGTGCAAGATAAGCTTCCTTAAGCTCCTCGTAGCTGTTTGCTGCATCATTTTTCATATCTGTCATGTCATATCTCCCATCTATAGGTTGTTCCTACTAAATAAATGCATATAATCACCAAAATAAATAACCGAAAAGGAGGAAAAAATGAAATACGTAAAAAGAACTGATTGCTCAACTATCGAGGAACTGTTCCTCAAAAACCAGGGTGTTGCCTGTCTTGATGATGTCACCGAATGGTTCAGGCGTTATAACCGGGACGGATACCGGTTAGATGGCATTGACAAAGTCGCTGACATAATAAGTAAACTTGACAGTGACAAGCAGGTAATAATCTCCGGAGACTATGATGTTGACGGTATTACAAGCACTGCCATCATCTACTTGACACTGTCATGGCTCGGATTTAAGAACGTAAAGATCTTCATTCCAAACCGTTTTACCGATGGTTTCGGGATAAATGACAAGATATTTGACATGTCAAACGAGGGTCTTATCATGACAGTAGACAACGGTATAGCCCAGACAGATGTCATAAAGAAAGCCAAGGATCTTGGATATACCGTTATAGTCACAGACCATCATGAACCTGGTCTTGACAATAACGGAAAACCCCTGATACCCGATGCTGACCTTGTCATAGATCCCTGCGCGATACCGGGACAGGCAGACTTTAGCGGCTACTGCGGAGCGGGGATTGCTTTTAAGATCGCAAGAAGGCTCTTAAACAATGACCCTGAAAAGCGGCAGATACTGCTCTCTCTTGCCTGCCTAGGCACTGTCTGTGATGTAATGGAACTGACGGAAGAAAACTATGTATTTGTAAGACACGGCCTTAAATGCCTTAAACAGCGCAATACCACGACTTCCGGCGTATATGCGCTCGTACAGGCCTTTAACCTTGCAGATACCGTCACAGCCCATGACTGCGGCTTTAACTTAGGCCCTGCCATAAATGCCGTCTCAAGGATGTTAGGCGATGCGACCGAGGC
>JBGUQP010000213.1:0-2073 GCA_045131145.1 Lachnospiraceae bacterium
GTCATAAGCTTGGTTGTTGATGCGATCGGAAATGCCTTCTCATAATCAAACCCGTAGAAAACCTCGCCTGTTGTCGCATCCCCGACAACCACCGTATTAAAGCCGTCAAAATACCCGTATCCCTCCATCCTTGCAGGATTTACGGAAAAATCGTGTCCGGTATCTATCGTGATATTGTCGGCATCTGTGGTATCCATGTCAACATCAAGGATCATTGCAAGATCCATCGGACTGATAAAACAATCGTAGTGGTCATCTATCTGGCTTACCAGGACATAATACCTTCGCTCCTGACCGTTAACCAGGATAACGCTGCCTGCCGGTTCACTTCCGGGATACTGCTTAAGGCCTTCATCCGAAAAACCGTCATGTCCGTATTCGTCCGTATATCCCTCACCCGTCATGATCGCCACCGACCCACCGGTGATATCTGTATTAAAGGGGCGCGAAGATCCTGCAAAAAGATATGCCATATCTCTTAAGGATACATAGAGGTTATTGTTGTATGATGCATTTATCGCCCTTACGGTTCCCGGCTCCTTACCGTCAACGCTGACCATGATATTCTCGGGCATAAGCGTTGCCGCATGCACCGTCAGCGGACGAAGCAGCCCGATGGTATCATCTTCTTCATCACCCGTCTCTACAACTCTCGTATATACAAGCGATTTATCATGCATCGTAAGGACATTTTTCCCTACGGAGAAGGTCTCCGAAACCGATCCTCCATCCCATTCCCTTAAAATGGTATTCCCCTTGATCCTGTATTCTCCGCTCCTTCCGGTTTCTTCCTCAAGAATATCAAAATCAGGCGCCGCATTAACTCCTATCCCTTCAAGATAATCCTTAAGGGGCATCCCAAGGGCCTGTTCCGTCAGTTCATCAGCCGTCTCATCAGTTATGCTCCCGCCATATCCTATCATACTCAGGCGTTTTATTATCAGTTCACGCATACAGTCGCACACCAGAGCGAGCGACTCTTCCCTGCAGGATGCATACTCTGAAGCATCCACTTCCTCACTGAATGTTCCCTTATAAGGGCCGGACGGATCAAAGCTTAAGATCACTTCGATGTCAATACCGTCGGTCTTGCTTCGTATCCACTCCTCGGTCACATCCGCGCCTTCCACGTCCTTAAGCCACAGGGCCGTTGAAGCCACCACCCTGTCCGTGACATCCATCCGTCTTACATAATCACCGCGAAATGCCCTCAGGGTCCTTATCCTCACACATCCCAAGGTAATGAGAACTGCCAGGATCACGCAGACCACCGTGGTTATGATCCTCTTTATCTTTCTTCTTTTGCGCCGCTGCGCCTTGGTCAATTGATTTCTGTTCATACGCTGAGATCAAGCTCCCTTATACATCTTTCGGCACACGGCTGTATAATTCCGTAAGTCCTCTTATACTGTACTTAAGCTCATCTGACAGATAGTTGGGCCTAAGTCTCCATTCCCAGTTACCCAGTGATGTTCCGGGTGTGTTGATCCTTGATTCCTTCCCGAAGCACAGGTAATCCTGAAGGGGGATGATGCACAGATCAGCCACCGACCTGTAAGCCTCCCTTATTATATCCCAGGTAAGGGCTCCAAAATCGGTATTCATTGAATTGATATATCTTCTGCAGAAATCCCTCTCCCCGTCGTTTATCTCTTCAACCCAGGCCCTGGTAGGTGTGTTGTCGTGAGTCCCTGTATACACCACACAGTTATTGATGTGTCTGTGGTTTACATAACAACTATCCCACGAAGTGAAACCGTACTGGAGCACCTTCATCCCCGGGAATCCCGACTCCTTCAGCAGGGCTTCG
This sequence comes from Lachnospiraceae bacterium, assembly GCA_045131145.1. Classification (GTDB taxonomy): domain Bacteria; phylum Bacillota; class Clostridia; order Lachnospirales; family Lachnospiraceae; genus UBA2868. Next base: position 1,811 of record JBGUQP010000213.1, read on the forward strand.
TTTTCGGGTGTAACGTTACCGAGATCCTCGGCTATTATCCTTAACTCTTTTATCTTCTTACCCAGAGTATTAAAAAGATCCATTCCCGGTCCCTTATTCAGCTTTCCGTGCTCAGCAGTCTCATCGCCGAAAGGCACAGCATAATACTCGCAGAAACCGTGGAAATGGTCGATCCTTATTACGTCATAGAACTCATAATTCCTCTTTATCCTCTTTACCCACCAGTCATATCCGGAGCCTGCAAGTCCCTTCCAGTCATATAT
>JBGUQP010000214.1:0-6721 GCA_045131145.1 Lachnospiraceae bacterium
ATCGTTCCGATCTCGTCATTGGACTGCTGGTTAACACGAATGGTGAAGTCACCCGCAGACATATCCGCGATGTTCTTCGTGATGCCGCTAAGAGGAGCGATGACCCTTGAAACCATCAGGTTGATAAGAAGAACTATGATCACGGTTGCAATGACTCCCGCAATGATAAGTGCGTAGGTCAGCTTGTACACATTCTTAAGGATAACGTTTTCGGATACATATGAAACAAGCACCCATTCCGTTTCATCTATGGTGGAAAAATCGACCACATAGCCTGCAAGCGTATCAGCCGTATAGTCCCTTGCAAGAACCTTGTCGGCAACCGCTGCCATCATGGGATCCGAATCTGAAGTGGACAGTGTTGATGATACCCTGGCCGGGTCGCGGTGAGCCAATATTGTATAATCCGATGTGTCTACCAGGAAAGATGCCGCCTGATCCATCTTGACTCCGGAATTGACTATTATGCTTATCTGGTCGAGCGAAAGGTCGGCAGCCATTATCTTCAGGGTATCGCTTCCGTCATTTACGATACCGGATGCCGAGATAACGCTCTGACCGTCGGCATTCTTATATGTATTGCCGTATGCCATGTTAACCCTGGTCATGCCCTGCTTGAACCACGGCTGACTCGTGGGATTGCTTATCTCCTTGGTCGATTCCTCAGCCTTATATACCTGTCCGTCCGCCGTTGCTATATACGGACCGTCCTTGCAATACCTGTTAAAGCCGTAACAGGAATTGATCATCGCTGTAAGTTCTTCGCCTTCGGCTCCGGTCTTTTCGATCATGTTCTTTACGGCCGCGAAGTCCTGAAGGTTCTGATTAAGCCATGACTCAATGTTATCGGTCTGGTTCGAGATCGATGATTCCAGCTCGGCCACAGCCTTTTCCTCAAGAGAGGTTCTTGACAGATAAGCCGATATGATAACCAGCGCAAGGATGGTTATAACTACCGCCGGAACCAGAAATAAAAGAAGCTTGTTTTTGATCTTGGTTTTTCTTTTTGATCTGTTATTCGCCATGAGGTCATCTCCTTTGCAGTAGATCTTGTAGGTGAATCTAAATAAAAGTCGATACTCCTATATTTTACTACAAATGCCAGAAAAATGAAACAGGGGGACGGTTCCTCGTTTCTTTTTTTCCCGAACAAATGACTTGTTCAGTTGTTTGAAAAAAATGAAACGAGGAACCGTCCCCCTGTTTCATTTTCTGACAAGCGATGAAATTGCAAATACGATAATATCCACCGTTACGATGGTAGCGCCGACCGGTGTTGACAACATGATCGAGATAAGCATGCCCAAAACGGCACAGACAACAGCAATGACTGCAGAACAGATAACAACACTTCTGTAATTGTTGAATATTCTCATGGCGGACAGCGCCGGGAAGATCACCAGCGCTGAAATAAGAAGCGAACCCACAAGGTTCATTCCCATGACGATGATAACGGCGATAAGGATCGCTATAATCAGGTTGTACCTGTCGGCACTCATACCTGTTGCATTCGCAAAGTCCTCATCGAAGGTCACCGCAAAGATCTTGTTATACAGAAAGACAAACAGTCCGATAACAAAGACTGCAAGTACTACCGAGAACCACACCTCACCCGGTGTAAGGGTAAGCAGGGACGTAGAGCCAAATAGGGTCGAGCACACATCACCCGACACATTCGCCGAAGTCCCGAACACGTTCATTATAAGATAGCCGACCGCAAGGGCACCTACCGAGAAGATGGCAATGGCGGCATCTCCATTGATCTTGGAATTCTTTCCGGATTTAAGGAGAAATACCGCTGCTATGATAGTCAGGGGCAAAACAATAACATTGTTATTTATCATCTTGAATACAGATGCTATCGCCATGGCCCCGAAGGCAACATGGCTTAGTCCGTCTCCGATAAAGGAATATCTCTTAAGGACCAGAGTCACGCCGAGGAGAGATGCCGACAGCGAGATCACTATCGCCACCACGAAGGCATAACGTACAAACGGATATGAAAAATATAGTTGAAGTTTATCTATGAAGCTCATTTCTGTTTTCTGAATTCCTTATAAACTCTAATCACTTTTATTCTTATAACAAGGGACCGGTTAATAACATATCAGTCGCGGCTCTTGTATTCCGCATCATAAGCCTCGTTTTTAACCGGCTCACCATGCTTTCTGTCTCCTGCATGGCCGTCGATATGCTTCCTGTCATCGCCTGCCTGGTCCACCTTGTAACCTGCCTGTTCTTTCGTATGACAGTGGTCTTTATGGTGCTGGTGGAAGGCCTTCCAGCTTTCGGACATCAGATATTCGTTTTTATCCCCGAAGAAAACCTGTTCTCTGCCGATCTGCAGTATCTTATTTGCATGTCCGATGGCTTCCTCAAGGTCGTGACTTACCATGACTATGGAAACGCCCGACTTGTTAAGATCAGAGAGGAGTCCGTAGAATTCGCAGGTGACTTTGTAATCAAGTCCCGTTACGGGCTCATCGAGAAGCAGGAGCTTGCCTGTCGCGCACAGGGCCCTGGCAAGCAGTACCCTCTGCTGCTGGCCGCCCGACAGTTCACGGTAGCACTTCCTGCGAAGGTCCCAGACGTCCATCTTCTTCATGTTATTTTCGGCCGTCTTCTTCTCACTCCTGTTATAGAAGGGACGGATACCGCACTTGCTCAAGCACCCGCTTAAGACTATTTCCTGCACCGATGCCGGAAAGTCACGCTGGAACTCCTTATTCTGAGGCAGGTATCCTATCTCATTCCGCTTAACATCATCAGCGAAGGTTATCTCCCCGCCCATAGGCTTATTAAGGTTCATGAGCGCCTTCATAAGAGTGGACTTGCCCGCTCCGTTCTCGCCGATAATACACAGATAGTCGCCTTCCTCAACATCAAAATTGATGCCTTCGGTCACTACCTGTCCGTCATATCCAAGTTGTAAATCTCTGCATGCTATATACGCCATATCATTCTCCATCGTGCCATGGGGACGGTTCTTTTGGCACGCTACTACTCTGCTTCACTCACCAAGCGGAATTGCATGGTCAAGGCCCATGAACTTCCCCTTCTCCTGCCACAATACTTCCTTTACAAAATCGTATTTATCCTCATCCCAGGTCTTGAAATCATCAAGCAGCAGCCCGCCGGTGTCACCCGAATTGGGGTTAAGACACCAGAAGGTATGGTTGAGCCTGTATTTCTTTATAAGCTTCCTCATCGCTGTCATCCATTTTAGGTTAGGCTCCCTCATAAAGCCGCCCCATTCACCTATAAGAATTGGAGCCGTATCATCCTCGTAAATATATAACCAGTTATCCCGCCAGCAGTCCTTCATAAGGGAATCATAATCATACCCTTCATAGAACCAGGGCTGGTTGTAAACGGTCGGCCCGTAATCATGGGGTGAATACACAAGCTTATTCCGGTACTTTCCAAGATCTATCGGATAGTCGGCCACTCCGCGCAGGTTGCCGCCCCACCAGGTGATGTAATAGTCATCCGCGATCTTGCTCCTGTAATTTCCGTTCTCCTTTATATCAACGGGATAGGTTTCGATACCCTCAACCATGATGAGGACATTGGGATTCTCCTTAAGGATCGTAAGGGCTGCCTTCTCGGCTTCCCTCTTCCAGTTGTTTGGAGAATCGGAATCATTCCATACGGCTGCCCTGCTGCCTTCCGAAGGCTTGCCGTGCGGCTCGTTCTTAAGATCGAAAGCAATAATGGTATCATTATCCTTATATCTTTCCGCCGCCCATTTAAGTGCCGCAATATACTCCTTCTCGCTCACCTTGTCGGTGTACCATAAATTGGTCATATGTCCCGAAGGGTCGGTCTCGGCACTGTGGATGTCGATCATTACCTTGATCCCGTTCGCTTCCGCAAGGGTCAGGAAATAATCAAATATCTCAAGGGAATTCATTGCGTTTAATTCTTCATTGTAAGCATGATTGTAATTGGCTTCGGGATAAGTTCCCGACGCCCACTCATTGAGCAGCTGGGCCGACATGGGAACACGGATAAGGTTAAAACCCCTGTCGGCGATGGCTTCCACCGTGGGTTTTAGTTCACTGTTTGACAGCCCGTCGAAGGTGTTGGTCCCGACATTGTATCCGAACCAGTTAAGACCTGTAAGCCACACTTCCTTACCGTCCTTATCAAGGATCCTGCGGCCGTCCGTATGTAGCCAGTCATCGCCCTGCACCGCCCTTTTATCTCTTTTTAACAGTGCAGCAACATCTGCCCCGTCTCCTGTACCTGTGCTTTTGCTGCCTTCATTACCGTTATCATTATGGGCCGCGTTCCTGTCGATTGACTTTAACTTATTTACCTTACAGTCCGCACCGTTTAGCTTAGCGTATGTAATCTTAAGCTCGGTTCCCTTCACACCAAGGTTACAACCAAGGCCTTCCGTTGCACTGCCCTTGCCGATCGAACCGTTGTAATCGGCATTCTTTATCCTTAACTTATCTCTCTTTACAGTAAAGGTTCCGTTCCAGCCTTCAGCCTTAGCAAGCCCTTCGATTCCTATCTCAAGCTCCCAGCCGTCAACCTGATCCTGAGATCCGTTAACGATCTGCCAGTCCATACCGTACATGGTGATGTCGCCATCCTGCCAGGAATTGTTTGAAGCATAGTTAAGGACCAGACCATCGACATCATCCCCGGCGTCTGATTCTGCCTGATCTTCACTATCGGTACCGGCCGCATCCGGTTCATCATCACGACCGACCGTCTCCTGCTCCTCAAGGTTCTCTTCACTTTCCGGTATAGGATCATCATCCGGGGCATTATCATCCCCGGTCAGTTCAATGACATCCTTCCCATCTTCTGCTGCCTTATTTCCCGTCCTGCCGTTAAGGTGCACGCCTATTGCAATACCCGCAGCAAGCGCCGCCGCAACAGCAATAACAAGGATAAGGATTGTCTTCTTATTATTCATTATTCTCCGTCAATTATCCTGATACGTCCCTGACCGTCAGGGTCGGCGTATTCCTCGCCCACGTTGCCTTTAAGGGTCTGTGTTATGTAATTTATAAGGAGTTGGGAATCAAGCATGGATCCCATCTGGATAACTTCCGCTCCGTCAAACATGGTATATCCGTCGCCATGGCTGTTAAGGATATATTTGATGCTCACAAGCCTGTAACTTCCTTCCGGATCAACAGGTGAATCCCCTATCATAACTTCCTTAACCCTTCTGTCTCCTTCAATTCCCGTAAACATCCCGTTCTCATCCCTGGTGCAGTGACTTTCAACAGAAAGATCTATCGTATAAGTCATCCCGGCAACCTGCAGGAATCCGCCGTTCTCATCGGGAAGGCCCCTGGCACCCCATTCAAGAGCATCAAGTATCTGCTGTCCGCTGGCCTCGATAACGCTTATCTCATTTCCAAACGGAAAGACACTGATTATATCACCGTAAGTGATATCGCCCTTGCCTATTGCGGCCCTTATACCGCCGCCGTTTATTATCGCAACATCAGAATCGGTCATCTTAAGCATGGCATCCGCACAGAAATCACCCATATTGGTGTCTTTCATTCTTACTATCCGTATAGGGTTTCCGCTTTTATCCTTCTCCTTAGGATCGTTCACTATAAGATCCACAGACGAATGGGCGACAGCCTCATTGGTTATATCGTCCAGTTCTTCAAGCTTGGCACTTACCTTATCAGAAATATCATTGTGTATATTGAAGACCTTATCCGCCGGAATATCATTGGTCCAGCTTAAGATACTGGTTTCGGCAATACCTTCATCAGCGGATATATGGCTGTAACCTATGCAGTTTAATTTGGTCCCGACGGCCGATCTTACAACATCCTTACCATCCTTATTTTGGATCACAAGCTGCCCGGTATCGTGGCTGTGTCCGTCAAGCAGTACATCTATGCCGGTCGTATTCTCTATAACATCATAGCAGTTCCAGGGATGACATACATCCTCATTCCCCAGATGGCCCATGAGATAGATATAGTCCGCCCCTTCTTCCCTGGCACTGTCTACCGCACCCTGGATCGCTTCATACAGCTCTTCTCCGTCCCCTCCGTTTTTGAACAGATATATCTGCTCTCCATCTTCGTTGCAGAAATAATCCGGAGTTGATTCTATGATCGTTTCCGGCGTCGTAACCCCTACGAATCCGATCTTCATGCCTGCCGCTTCAATGATCTTGTACGGTTCAAACAGAAGGTCGCCCTCCTTGTTAAAGTTGCAGCTTATATAAGGAAAGTCAGCCATTTCCGTAAGTTCAAAAAAACGTTCCATGCCGTAGTCAAAATCATGGTTGCCGGGAATGACCACGTCATAGTCCATATCATTCATAAGGTCTATTATCGCTTCACCCTGAGTAAGGGTTCCGAGTGGTTCTCCCTGGGCATGATCGCCGTCGTCAACGAGTATGGTCGTATAACCCTGCGCCTCGTATGCATCCCTGATCTGCTTAAGTCCGGCAAATGTAAAACCCTTATTAACTCCGCAGTGTATATCACTTGTAAAGAGGATCATGATGTCCCCGTTCTTTTCCGCTGTATCCGCTTCGTATGATTCTTCCTTATCCTTACTGCCGGAAGTCTCATCCCTCTCCTGCACATGCTCAAAAACAGCCGGTCCCTTACCCTCATAATCCGGCGTAATGTTCAGCCTCTTGCCGCTGTCATCCATCGATACGTAGCAGCCTGCCATCGACATCAGCACGGCAAAAATACATATCATGCTTATGAATTTC
>JBGUQP010000215.1:0-4407 GCA_045131145.1 Lachnospiraceae bacterium
ATAGTTATATCATAAACAACAAAACCCTTGTCGGCATTTCTGGTGTAATGACCGGGATCTGTTTCGCTGACCCCTTCTGTTTTAACCTCCGATGCGGCTTCTTTATAAATATCATCCCCTACACCCCAGAAAGAAGCCAGCCGGTTCTGCCTTGCAAACGGATCCGCATCATCAAGCTCGTAACCGATAAGATCATCCGGTGCGATATAGGCAAGAGGAAGAGCATATTCATTTAAATAGGCGTAGTATTTCCCTTCATAAGGAAGCCTTACATAAGGTCTTGGTGTTTCATCAAACCTTGATACATAATATCTTATACCGAAAAACGAATCGATAAATGAGGTTCCCCCTCCGTTATAATATGTGTAGTACACGGTCCTCGGGAATCCAAAATGACCAAGCCAGTCAATTATCTCGTCCTTCTCACATGAAGAATCATGCGACATACCTGCATAATCAAACAGAGCCGGATCATTAACCGCCCTGTCAAAGTCCTTTTCAATACGGTAAAGGCCTTTATCATATCCCTTTATATAGCTTATAACATCATTGATATTTGTATAATCGTCCCGAAATACCGACATCTTCGGCCTCTCATCGGTGTTCACATTAAGATTTACGTATGCATTTTTGGAATTATACAGCATATCACAAGAGGATATCAGCATGAGGATGATAAGCCCCCATTCCCACGCAAACTTACGCTTATGCATAAGCAGCACCGATACCGTTATAAATACGATCATCACGGCATTTATAACAAGGTTTTTAACATCAAGATAAACATTCCCGCTTATCCTTAACCATATCATATACAGGCAGACGATGCCTGCTGCCATTACGATCCTTGCGGTCCCTGTTTTATCCTCTTCTTCAGAAGGATCAGGATCAAGGACCGAAAGTGCTCCCTTATAGCCCATTACGATCAGCATAAAGCTTATAAAAAAGGCATATCTGAAATAGAAACCTTCGGGATTATTGAACCCGTGCCACACAGCATCCAATGTATTTATCCACATGCTTACCGTGACGGTTCCTATCACAAAAATGCATGAAAGCTTTTCCCTTAAGCTAACCTTACCCGATAAAAGGTAAAGCACGGCAAACAACACTACTGCCACCGAGCAGTAAATAAGGGGCATGTTTTCATTTTTAGCACAGCCTGAAAAGAGTCCCGCAAACATCTGGTTGAGCGGAAACCGCCTGTAGAATCCGTAATCTGCTCCATCCGTTGTCTTCTCACCGATTAGGGACAGACCGGTTCTTAACAGGAAGAATCCATCCATGAGAAGGATCGAAATACCGGAAAGGATAAATGAAGGGGCTCTTGCTATATATTTTTTGTCTGCGATAATCCTTGATAAATAGAGAATGCATAAAAATATTACAAGCATAAAGCCCATATGAAAGTTTAAATAGATATAGAACACAGTCAGCAGTGCATATGGGGCCAGATATCTGTTGTCATCAAGATATTTAAGAAAGAAGAATACCAGCAGGGGTAATACGGCCAGACAGCCGAAATAGATGGTAAGCACAAGGTAGCCAAAGAAATAACCCATAAAGGCATAGGCTGTTGAAAAAATAAGTGAGAACCATGAACTTTTATATCTGTAATTTAACAGGACAGACATGAACAGGCCGGCAAGGGAAACCTGAAGAGTAAAAATCAGTTCAATGCCTGCCGCTATTTTCTCACCCGGAAAGAGAAAGAGCAGAAACAGAAGGGGGTCATGAAGCTGAAATGCCGCAAGCCCGGGAAAATCACCGCCCAGGGTCTTGGCGAACATATAAGACCAGTCGCTTCTGCCCGTGAAAGTGTTGATAAAATACCCGTAGAAATTAACAAACTCAAGATCCATATCTCCCGTGAGTATGGAATTATCGCCATATGGGTATATCCCGTTTAATGCCCAGAATATCTGCATTATCATAAAGGGAAGCAAAAAGGCGCATAGACAGATCACGCCCTTTTTGTTTTTGTTCACAGCATCTTTCATAGAATAAAGATCATCCTTCCGTAAAACTTATATCTTATTGCTTCTCTTAAGCATCATGTCATGTACAAAATAAAATATCCACAGGAAAACCTGCCTTGGCAGCAGCCTGTACATAGCCTTCTCCACCTTAAAGAGAAGGCCTTTATTTGACGGCTTCTTTACCATATCCTTCCATGGTGATATGGCAAGATATCTGTCAAAGTCAGGCGTATAAGGGTGTACATTACCGGCATGCCACGGCGATTCGCCTATATACCTTAAGAAATGGAGTATGCCCGGATCCGACAGGGCCTTATCTATCTCATCCTTTGTATAATAGGGTTCCCGGTGCCTGTATACGCGGCTGTACTGTTTGTATGTGTAATCCTTATGCACCGGCTGCAGGTTATACCTAACGGGCAGTGTCAGAATCTCATCATGAAGTTCAACATTGAGTACATCCTGGTCAACGGTACCGTAAGTCCTGACATTGCGAATATGTTCAAGTATCCTTTCCGAGCAGCCAAGTTCCTTCCATCTTTTGACGTCTATAAGGATCACTCCCGAATTGTAATACCGGTCTTCATCCCTGATCCCCACACTTTTCTTGGCTGATGTTACAAGAGAATCCTGAACCATGCCTATGGGCTTACCCTGCATATCCACAGTTTCAAGTTCCCTTATATCACCCTTAACAAGGGTGTCACAGTCAATATATACGACCCGGCCGTCAAATTCGGGAATAAGCCGGTCTATAAACATTTTGAAATAAGAATGTGTATTCTTCCTGAACTTCGTATATGCAAAAGTTTTTACTATATCCTGATCCTCAAGGAGAATTTCTCCATTTACAAAAACTATTTCCCGTAAATAACGCTCTGCCAGGATATTAAGCTTTTCTTTGTTTGTATCATCGATTCCGTCATCGATTATATAGACCGTGATCCTGTCTGACTCTTTATTGTTCTCAAACAGAGAGCAGATGGAAACGCCCATATATGCAGCATAATTATTATCAGACTGGTATAAAACATTCATTTTCTCATCCCTGTATCTGTCTGTACCGGTACCTGTTTACATCATAATAAAGTATACATTAAACATAAAACATGGTACAATCCCTATTGTTCATAAATAATGGCACAAAATGTACGAAAGCCTATAACTTTTATACTATGAAGATCCGAAACACTTTACAAATTACACTGTTCATCGTGATAATCGCAGCCCTGTTCCTTGTACCATTTGCAGCACAAAAAGGCGGACAGACAAATGCCATACCGACGATGGAGCTGCCGGACGACGTGCTTGATACAATGCTTAACGTCAGCTTTCTTTTCCCCAAAGATGAGAATCCGTCCCTTCCCTCAGATATTTATTCACAGATCTTTGAAGAAGACCAGAGCATGCACTACTTTATCGTTCCGCATGATTTCAGGGCGGATAAGGTTGTATGTTATGCTCTGGCTGAAGACGGAACATACTTAAACCGCTACATTATTGATTTTTCCGCGGATCCTGAATATATGATCGGACTTCGTACCCTTATCCTTACGCGCACGAACCTGCCCGTTCTTACGCTTGGCATACTCGATGATTCTCCGACCATAGAAGAGCTTAACGCTTCCGATAAAACCGTAGAGTGCCGCGGTAACCTTACTCTTGAAACAGACGGAAACAGCATAGTCGATACAGTCACCGTAACCGGCCGCGGAAATGTAAGCTGGTATTCCTCTTCCAAAAAATCATACACTCTTGCTTTTGATCATTCCGTTTCAATTCAGGGTCTTGGCAGAAACAGGAAGTGGAACCTTGTAAGCAATTCCCTTGACAAGAGCCTGCTTAATAACGAAGTATTTTATAAAATGGCATCCGATATCGGTATAGATTACGAACCCTCATATACACAGGTTTCCGTCTTTATAAACGGCAGGTATAACGGCGTTTATCTTCTTACTTCCAAGGTAAGTGTCGATGCCGACCGGGTAGCTCTCAGCAAAGGCGATTTCTTTATGAATATGGGTGATCCCGACATGTCCAATGCAATATTCTTAAACTCACGTATATGGCTGGATGATGAAGGAACTGTCCGTCCATATGTCAATATAAAGTGGCCCAAGGATAACTCGGAAGCAGAGAGGAACCGGCAGGAGAGGATCCTGCAGCGCGCCTTCTCTTCACTGGAAGATCCGGATGATACTGGCTATACCGAATATTTCGATCTTAACAGTCTGGTGAGATATTACTGGGTACAGGAAATCTGTATGAATTATGATGCCGATTATCGTTCAGCCTATGCCTATTACAAACAGTCTACAGATAAAATATACTTTGGCCCCGTATGGGATCTTGACATAGCACTTGGCTGGAATGCAGGTAAATTCGATACGGATTTCAATTCCCCTGTCGGATGGAAGCTTAAAAACAT
>JBGUQP010000216.1:0-2325 GCA_045131145.1 Lachnospiraceae bacterium
CGCTTTCGGTATCCTCTCAGGACACAGGGTTCTTTTTCTGTGCATAACATTGGTTGTTATAGCCCTTATCATGGCAGCCCTTTTGAAGATACCTGCAACTGATAAATACAGGCTGTTAAGGATCATGCTTCTTCTTATTGCGGCAGGCGGTGCGGGGAATATGATAGACAGGTTCCGTTTGGGCTATGTGATCGACTTTATTTATTTCTATCTGATCAATTTTCCCATCTTCAACGTTGCCGACTGTTTTGTTACAGTGGCAACAATAGTTACAGCCCTTCTTATACTTTTCAAATATAAGGAGAATGATTTTAAGGAACTCGAGGCTGCTTTTAAGAAGAAAGCGACGGAAAAGACAAATGAATGAGTACAGCTTCATGTGTCAGGATGACGTATCTGACTCAAGGATTGACAGATGCATAGCGGATATGTATGAAGATATGTCAAGATCATATATACAGAAGCTTATAAAGGATGGGCTTGTATTTGTAAACGGTAAGGCCTGCAAGGCCAGCTACAGGGTATCGGAAGGAGATATGATAAGCTTTACCGCACCGGATGCCATCCTTCCGGATATAGAACCCGAAAATATCCCTCTTGACATATTATATGAAGATGATGATGTACTTGTTGTTAACAAGGGGAAGGGTATGGTTGTTCATCCTGCACCCGGACACTATTCGGGAACCCTTGTCAATGCACTTATGTACCATTGCAGGGACAACTTATCAGGAATAAACGGAGTTTTACGGCCCGGAATAGTGCACAGGATCGATATGGACACTACAGGGTCGTTACTTGTATGTAAAAATGACAAAGCTCATATGTCGATCGCAGGCCAGCTTAAAGACCATACGATCAACAGGGTATATACATGCATAGTTCACGGTGTGATGAAGGATGACTTGGGAAGAATAGAGGCTCCTATAGGCAGAAGCGAAAAAGACAGGAAGAAAATGTCGGTCAATGCCAAAAACGGTAAAGAAGCGATAACCAATTATAAGGTGGTTGAACGATTTGATAAGTTTACAATGGTTAAGTGTAAGCTTGAAACAGGAAGAACCCATCAGATAAGGGTTCATCTTTCTTCAATAGGCTATCCGATAGCAGGGGATGAATTATACTGTTCCCTTAAACCGCCATGTAAACTTGAGGGGCAGGCACTTCATGCCGGTCTTATAGGCTTTATACATCCGTCCACAGGCGAATATATGGAATTTACGGCACCGTTGCCGGACTATTTTGATAAACTTATTAAGGTCATACGCGGGTGTTAAATTATCTCAAAATGTTGTATACTAAACTTAAAGATATATAAAAGGAGGGATGGGGATGGATACTGTTATCACAATAGGACGTCAGTACGGAAGCGGTGGGCGTGAAATAGGAGAGAAGCTTGCAGGGGTTCTTGGTATTAAGTTTTATGATAAGGACCTGCTTAAAAGGGCAGCAAAAGAGAGCGGTATATGTCCTGAACTTTTCGAAAACAATGATGAGAAGCCTACAAGCTCATTTCTTTACAATCTTGTTTCCGACCCTTATTCTTTCGGAGTTTCTTCACCATATGTGGAAATGCCTCTAAGTCATAAGGTTTTTCTGGCTCAGTTTGATACGATAAAGACGATAGCTAAGGAAGGGCCATGTGTAATAGTGGGAAGATGTGCGGATTATGCACTTTCTGAATTTGATAATACATTGAGTGTCTTTATCAGCGCTCCTATGGATGCCAGGGTAGAAAGGATTAAGTCGCGTCATCCTGAAATCAGTGATGAGGATAAGCTTAAGGATATGATAATAAAGACCGACAAGAGCAGGGCCAATTACTATAACTATTATTCTTCCAAGAAGTGGGGGAGAGCATACACCTATGACCTGTGTATAAACAGCTCGGTTCTTGGTATAGACGGAACCGTTGACTTTATTAAGGGATTTGTGGAGAAATATAACGGATAACCAGAGGTAACGGATGAAGAAGGTTAACAAAAAGTACTTACAGATCGGGGCAATAGCCCTTGTTATCGCATTAATATGTATAGCATTCGATCATTATCTTGACACGATCACCTTAAGGCATAATTCCAAGACTGATCTCGGCAAGATAATGCTTCCTATTTTGGATGGTCTTGCACTTGCGTATTTTCTTAATCCGGTCCTTAAATTTGTGGAGAATAAGCTGATAGGTCCTTTGTATGAGAAAATCAAGATAAAGGATGAGAAAAAGAAGAAAAAACAGATCAGGGGTATAAGTGTGGCCATCACGATAATAATTTTCCTTCTTATTGTTGCAGGCCTCATCCTCCTTATAGTCCCTCAGCTTCTTGACAG
>JBGUQP010000217.1:0-6047 GCA_045131145.1 Lachnospiraceae bacterium
GGGCATCAGGTCCTTCTTAAGTCCCGCGGTGAGCTTAACATACATGCTTAATTCATCTTCCGTAAGCCTTATGCCTTCCGCAGCAGCGACGGCGATGACTTCCCGCATGGCCGATACGAATATGTAATGAGGCTCTTCATCCGATATGATCCCGCCGTAATTGGTACCGTATACCATGCATGTCTGATTTGCTCCTACATTCAGCATAAACTTGGCCCACATACGGTGAATGATATCATCCTCTATAACATATTTAAGGTCTGCCTTCTTAAGGGCTTCGGTAACAGAGTCAAGGTTTTCCTGTTTGCTGCCGGGGGTAAGGCCTATATGCAGGGCACCGCTCTTGCTGAAATTGAGCTCCTCCCCGAACTTGGACGCATCCATCCCCTGGGCTATGGTGTAAATGATCTTTTCTTCACCGAACCTGTCGGCAAGGATCTTATCGCTTGATATCCCGTTCATTACAGACATAATGATCGTGTTCTCTCCGACACTTCCTGCCATATCTTCTATAGCTTTGGCTAGTCCCGGATACTTGACTGCCACGATCACAAGATCGGCGACAGATGCTTCATCCACGGGTACCATATGGTATTTAAATTCTGCACCATTGCAGAAATAGCGTTTATCCCTATACCTTTCGTATCTGTTACGGTCCATTATAAAGGACACATTGCCGTATCCGAATGCCTCCGTGAGGTTTTTGCCGTACATCATTCCCAGGGCGCCAAGGCCTATTATGTTTATTCTGTTTATCATTTTTTATCCTTTTTCATTCTTGAGTTGATGTATTTTTATATTTGTTATCGCAACCTGATCCCCTGTAAGTGCCAGATACACTTCCGGGGGATCATGCTTTGCAACGGAAGTGAATGTTAGATGTATACCTGCATTGGATGATGTTACGGTGACCTTGTTACCGTCCTTTTTAATGTATACATCCCAGTCAAGACCGGCGCGGTTTTTCTCCTTCCACTTATCCCAGCTGCCAAAATCATTATCCCTGGTCACGGCTTCAACTGATGATTTTGAAGAAATTGGATCAATATACTGAAATTATAGGTTGTAGAGATTAAAAAGTCAAAACTGTTGTGACACTTTTGTGACGTGTGGTATCATTTAATATGATCAGATAGAAAATCAAAGGAGGCAGCATTATGAATGACGAATTAAAGAACAGAAAGATAAATGATGATGAATTGGATAAAGTAGGCGGAGGTCTTATATTCAATGCAAGCAATATTTCGGGTTCCGATAAGAACAATCCCTATGAGGTGCTTGACTGGAAGGGCGATGTTTGCTACAGGACCAATAATTATTTCGATGCCTATAATTTTGCGGTAACAAGGGGATTTGATCCTGAATACACGGAGGACTGGAACAGGATCGTGAATTTAAGGAATTCCACACACTGACGGGAGGCGGCCCGTAAGGGTCTAAAAGATGGACAAAGTGATAGTGGGTATGTCGGGCGGTGTTGACAGCGCCGTAGCGGCATACCTTTTAAAGGAACAGGGATATGAGGTCATCGGAGTGACTTTAAGAACCTGGGTATCGGATGAAGGAGAAGAAGGCCGGTGCTGTGAAATAGATGATGCGAGAAGGGCCGCAGGCATGATAGGGATAACCTACCATGCCTTTAACTGTCTGTCCGATTTTAAGAAGCATGTGACCGACCCCTTCGTTGATGAATACCTTAGGGGGTTGACGCCCAATCCCTGTGTTGTATGTAACCGTAAGATAAAATGGGACAGGATGATGTACCACGCGGATGTGCTGGGGGCGGACTATGTCGCAACAGGACATTACGCATATGTGGTAAGAAAAGATAACGGGCGATATTCCGTTAAAACGGCCTCTCATGCGGCCAAGGACCAGACCTATATGTTATACAGGCTGAGTCAGGACCAGCTTGTCAGAACACTTATGCCTCTTGGAGAATACAGTAAGGATGAAGTGAGGGATATTGCCCTTAAGGCGGGTATTCCGGTTGCTAAAAAGCCCGATTCCCAGGAAATCTGTTTTGTGCCGGACGGACACTACACCGACTTTATAAGGGCCAATACGGATGAGGAGTTACCCGGGGAGGGTGACTTTGTCGATGAGGAAGGGAAGGTTCTGGGACGACATAAGGGGATCTTCCATTATACCGTGGGGCAGCGTAAGGGCTTGGGGCTCCCGCTTGGATACCCGGCATATGTTAAGGAGATAGATGTCTCAAAGAACCGGGTCATCATAGGTGATGAGGCCTCAGTGATGGCGGATGTTATTGTATGCGGCAGGGTCAATTACATGGGGATCGGGGGCCTGAAGGCCGGTGAGAAGGTTAAGGCAAGGACCAAGATCCGTTACCACCATAAGGCTGCCCCCTCCATTGTTGAGGGGATCGATGAAGATCATGTGAAGATAACATTTGATGAGCCGGTCAAGGCGCCGTCTCCGGGTCAGTCAGCCGTCTTCTACGACGATGAAGACTGTGTACTTGGAGGAGGCGTCATTGAGCGAAGCAGAATTTAAAAAGGATGAAACAGCTTTCATTTCAAATACTATCATAAACAATGAAGGTTCATGGGAGAGGCTGAATCTGATGTTCATGTATGATGACTGCTCCCTATAAGGGAAAGTCAGAGCCCTGGAAGAAAGTATGTACTTCAGATGACTGGACAAAGGCAGCGCTGGATTTTCTTGGAGGCCGGAGCGGTATTACCGGTGAGTTCAGATATACTTATGGTATAAGCCTCACGAGGACAGAGATATCTATGCCGCAATAGGTGACAGCGGAAACATCATCTATGTGAACAAAGAGATGGATATTTCTGTAGGTGTAACAGGAACATTTAAGCCAAGAATATTCGACAGGGTAGAGTTTATCGAGAAAAGTGTGCTTAAGATGATCTGAAAGGGGCAGC
Source organism: Lachnospiraceae bacterium (assembly GCA_045131145.1). Taxonomy (GTDB): domain Bacteria; phylum Bacillota; class Clostridia; order Lachnospirales; family Lachnospiraceae; genus UBA2868. The sequence goes on from JBGUQP010000217.1 coordinate 2,910, forward strand.
TTTGCTGCAAAAATATAGGTAAAGAGATGAAGTACGAACAAAAAATCCAACTAAAAAATGGAAAGGAAGCTTTGATCCGAAACGGTGATGAGGCTGACGGAGAAACTGTTTTCGATGTTTTTAACCGGACACACGAAGAGACTGATTATCTGCTGTCTTATCCGGAAGAAAACAGTTTGGACCCGGAGCAGGAGGCGCAGTTTCTGAAAGAAAAAACCATAAGCTCCAATGAAACGGAGCTTGTCGCCGTAATTGATGGAAGGATCGCAGGGACTGCCGGTATTGAAGCTGTCGGTAATAAATACAAATTAAAGCACAGAGCTGAATTTGGCATCAGTGTGTTAAAGGAGTACTGGGGGCTTGGATTGGGGAAAGCACTGACTATGGCATGTATTCAGTGTGCCCGGGATGCGGGATATGATCAGCTGGAATTGAATGTAGTAGCCGAAAATGAAAGAGCTTTGTCTATGTACCGGGCACTGGGATTTGTTGAATTCGGGCGAAATCCAAAGGGGTTTAATTCGAAGAATACAGGTTATCAGGAATTGGTATATATGCTGCTTGAGTTATAGGCAAATCCTGACTGCCCGGCAATTATATTTTTATATTTTGCTTGTTTGCCATGATACTTTTACGATCACTATCTGGAGGAGAGAAATGAAGTATGATTTTGATTCTGTGACAGACAGAAGGGGTACCGATTCCATGAAGTGGGAAGTTAAGGAGAATGAGCTTCCCATGTGGGTTGCGGATATGGATTTTAAGGCTGCACCCGAAATACTTGACGGGATCCGGGACAGGCTTGATCACGGGATATTGGGCTATCCCGTTATTCCGGATGAATGGTACGATGCATATGTAAACTGGTGGGAGAGACGGCACGGGTTTCGGATGAAAAAGGAAGGTCTTATCTTCTGCTCGGGTGTAATACCTGCGATCTCGACCATGATACGGGCCTTTACGGAACCCGGGGCCAATGTTCTGATACAGCCTCCGGTTTATAACTGTTTCTTTGACATAATAAAGGGGAACAGACGCAGGGTTCAGGAAAATCCGCTCATATATAAGAACGGAAGTTATGAAATCGACTTTGACGATCTGGACCGTAAGATGTCCGATCCGGCCACTTCCCTCATGCTTCTGTGCAATCCCCAGAATCCTTCCGGGAAGATATGGGGGAGGGAAGACCTTGGCTTAATAGGGGAGCTGGCAGAAAGGCACGGGGTGACGGTAATATCGGATGAGATCCACTGCGACCTTACCGAACCCGGGAAGGGATATAATCCCTTTGCTTCCGTATCGGATATATGCGCCCGGGTAGGCATATCCTGTATCGCGCCAACCAAGGCCTTTAATCTTGCAGGACTTAAGACTGCGGCGGCCTATGTAAGTGATCCGGATCATAAGGAAAAGGTCAGAAGGGCATTTAATACAGATGAACTGTCCGAACCCAATTCCTTTGCAGGTGTAGCTGCCATAACTGCGTTTGAGAAGGGTGAGCAGTGGCTTGATGAACTCCTTGTTTACGTGTCGGAGAACCGGAAAAGGGTCGGGGATTTCCTGCTTAAGGAGATCCCGGAAATTAAGGCAGTAAAGGGTGAAGCCACTTATCTTATCTGGCTTGATGTATCCGCTGTGAGCGGCGATGTTTCAGGGTTTGCAGCCTCCCTTCGGGCAAAAACCGGTCTGTTTCTGTCTCCCGGATACATTTTCGGAGAACAGGGCAGGAACTTCGTAAGGATGAACATTGCATGCCCGAGAAGCATCCTGATGGATGGATTGGCGCGGCTTAAGAAGGGGGTTCATTCTTCTTGACACCTTTTTTTAATTCTATATAATGAAATTGAAGAAACAAGGGCGTTTCGGACAAGGGTCCGCGACGCCCATTTTTAAAAGTGATATGAGCCATTCTTAACAGGGTGAATGATCATCTGTAAGAACAAGGAGACAAAAAGGGGGAAATAACACATGTGTGGAATAGTGGGATACTGCGGCAACAAACAGGCGGCACCGATACTGCTTGAAGGACTTAGCAAGTTAGAGTACAGGGGTTATGATTCTGCAGGTATCGCGGTAAGGAACGGGGAAGACAAGGTAAGGATCGTCAAGGCCAAGGGAAGGCTTGCCGAACTTGCCAATAAGACTGATGACGGCAAGGCCATGAAGGGCAGCTGCGGCATAGGTCATACCCGCTGGGCGACTCACGGCGAACCTTCCGAGAACAATGCCCATCCCCACCACAGCGATGATTACGAGGTTGTGGGTGTTCATAACGGTATCATAGAGAACTACATCGAGATAAAGGATAAGCTCACCAAGAAGGATTACAACTTCTATTCGGAGACGGATACCGAGGCCATAGTCAAGCTTATCGATTACTACTATAAAAAATACAGGCTGGGTCCGGTGGATGCCCTTGCAAAGACCATGGTCCGTGTGAGGGGTTCATATGCCCTTGCCGTAATGTTTAAGGATTATCCAAATGAGATATGGGTAGCCCGCAAGGATTCGCCCATGATAATAGGCGTTGACAAGAATGCCAGCTTCGTTGCATCGGACGTGCCCGCTATCCTTAAATATACAAGGAACGTTTACTATATCGGCAACATGGAGATGGCCTGCCTTAAGGATAAGGAGGTTCATTTCTACAATATCGACGGTGAGGAGATAGGCAAGGATCTGACCAAGGTTGAGTGGGATGCCGAAGCTGCCGAGAAGGGCGGTTTCGAGCACTTCATGATGAAGGAGATCCACGAGCAGCCAAAGGCTGTTCAGGATACGATAAACGCTTATCTTAAGGATGACAATTCGATCGATCTTGACGGGGTGGGCCTTAAGGATGATGACCTTAAGAAGCTGACCGAGGTGCACATTTCCGCCTGCGGATCTGCCTATCATGTGGGCATGGTGGCCCAGTACATAATAGAGAAGCTTGCGCGGATCTCGGTGCGTGTGGAGCTTGCAAGCGAGTTCCGCTACCGTAATCCCATCCTGGCGCCCGATTCCATCGTTATAGCCATAAGCCAGTCGGGCGAGACGGCCGATACGCTGGCCGCGATCCGTGAAGCCAAGAAGCTCGGCATAAAGACCATGGGTATCGTAAATGTAGTGGGCTCGACGATCGCCAGGGAATCAGAC
>JBGUQP010000218.1:0-2517 GCA_045131145.1 Lachnospiraceae bacterium
GTCCAGTTTATCTTCTATTCTGTCCAAAGGTGCCGTAATGGTGTCATTTGAGATATTAAATACGGCATAATACTTCTTTGCCTCCGACTCAGCCTTCCAGATGATATAATCTTCTTCTCTTACCGCTTCTTCGGAGGATGTCACTTCCTTAAGCATCCTGTACAGAGGCTCTTTCGTAAGCAGCTCCATGGTATCGGCATCAAGCTTCGTAAGCTCGGCACCGATCATAAGCGGTGACCTGAATATGCACCACAGAGTCATCATGGTCTTCTGTTCGTCAAGCGTAAAGTTGGTATCCCTTTCAGATCCGAAGCCCTTGCTGAGCTTACCCAAAGGCAGCATGTCACAGTCGGGATAACCGCCTTCCTTTACATAAGGCTGCCACTTCTTACATCTGTCAAACATGTCACGGAGCAGCTCCCATCTGTCCCAGAAATCATCCGTTATACGCCACATGTTGGCATTTTCATGGTAGAAGTCCTGTTCATCGAGTATGGCGGGTCCGGGAGAAAGGCTTAATACTATCTTCCTTCCGCATTTCTCTATAGCGTTATGAAGCATCCTGATCTCATCCTTAGAGGATGCGGCATCCATACGGCAGATATCATCACATTTGATATAATCAACTCCCCATGATGCATAAAGCTCTAAGAGTGAGTCATAATACTCCTGGGCGCCCTCTGCCTTGGGGTTTACACCGTACATATCCGGATTCCAGAAACAGATGGAGTTGGGATTGGCTATCTTATTTGCCGTTACATTGGTGCCCTTGATCTTAGTCCTCATATATGCGGAACGTCTCGGTATACCTCTCATGATATGGATACCGAACTTTAAGCCTAAGTTATGTACATACTCGGCTAACGGTGCAAACCCCTTCCCGCCCTTAGATGAAGGGAACTTCCTGGGATCGGGATATAGTCTCGAATACTCATCCATCTCCACTTTAGCGAAGGGAATATATTGAAACTGATCGCGCTCATCTTCCGCTTCATTGTAATACCAGGCTATATCAACTACTATGTATTCCCACCCAAAACCTTTCAGGTGCTTAGCCATATAGTCGGCGTTTGCTTTGACATCGGCTTCCGTGACCGATGTATTATAATAATCGTAACTGTTCCACCCCATGGGAGGCGTCTTTAACCATTTCTCCATAATCTTTTCCTTTTCCTCTTTTTTCAATCAGAGGGACGGTTCTCCGATCGGTTTTATATCACCCATTATACGCTGCCCCTAAGCAAGAATCAATGGAATAAAATGTACAAAATGGAAAAGTTAATCCCAACCCATTTCTTTGTTCAGATATTCCTTAAATCTGAACAACATGTATAATGGAATCGACCATACATGAGTCTCACCGTCCATGTTGTCACCAACATTCTTTAAGGATGTTTTTATCGCCAACTTGGGACTATACCTTTTACAGAACTGATGCAGGCTCTTTGCCTTAGTATTATCCGCTGATTTAGTTTCAACAGGTATAAGAACGCCATCATGATCAGTAATAAAATCCAGTTCCGCATCAGACTTGCTTCTCCAGAAATAGCTGTCAATACCCATGTATTTCAGTTGGGTGTATACATAGTTCTCAGCCATTGCACCTTTATAATGAATATATGCCTCGTCTCCTTCAAGCACAGTTCTGTAATTTAAGTTAGACTTTCTCCTAAGGAGACCCACATCAGACATGTAGACCTTAAAGTAAGTATAATTCGCCTCCCCGGACAAAGGTATCTCCGGAGTGGGAACCATACAAAGTTTACAGGCTATCCCTGCATTTACAAGCCACTCCAATGCCTCCTCAAGATCCTTTGATCTTGCTCCCTGTTTCACATGAGAGAAAATAAACTTATTATTTTCCTTTGCTATCTGTGAGGGGATCGAGTCCCATATCTGTTTGATTTTCATTGCCATCTCCGGAGACGTATGCTTTGAAAAATCATCCGCATAATCCCTTAATATATTATCCTGGATTACCTCTACCTCTTTGTAATTATGAGTATCAGCCCAGGTCTTGACTGCTTCCGGCATTCCACCGACGATATAATAATTCTTCAAATACTTTTCAAGAGGAATCGTATACAGTTCGGGGATTTCTCTTTCAAGCGGCTTTTTCTTTAGCCCATCGATATATTTCCCGCCTCCGTCAGCTCGCACAAACTCTTCAAAACTCATGGGATACATATCGATTCTGTCTACCTTGCCGACAGGGAAAGATATCCCTTCATCTTTCAAAGCCACGCCTAATAATGAACCGGCCGCAATTATATGAAGCTCCGGTATTTCTTCGTAGAAATATTTAAGAGATTGGATCGCTCTCGGACAATCCTGTATCTCATCGAACACTACCAGTGTTTTTCCTGCCTCAATAGTCTTCCCTAATATAATACTGCCAAGTTCATCAATAATTCTTTTCGTGTCAAAATCAAAATCGAATACAGAACGAAGTCCGGCATTACCATCAAAATTAAAGTAGGCCATCTCCTCAAATTCAGTCTCACCGAAATATTTGAT
>JBGUQP010000219.1:0-6047 GCA_045131145.1 Lachnospiraceae bacterium
CGATATCAAGGGCTTCATAAGCCTCATCAAGGACCTTTACGGTAAGCTCAATATCCGGTTTTATCGTATACAGGTCAGCTCCCATTCCCTCTTCCTTTTCCATACTGACACACCGGTTCAACCTTAAGTGTCACTTCATAAACACAACTTAGGGAAACACCTTCTATAGGCATTTCCCTTAGTGGCATTACCTGTGTATTATCTCACAGTTTTCCTTATAAGTAAACCTCCTGCTCTTGTCCATAAACTGTCACATCTGCCGGCATATTGGTTATGAACCGATGTGCCGCTTCAGTTTACAGAGTTGGTGCTTACGGACCTGTCCGTGTCCCTTAGGGTATAGACCGGTGTATTCTTCGTTTCGGCAGTGTTACTCATGAACACCTCTGCCATCGGCGAATCCGCGGGAAGGATAAGGGTTTTGTTGCTTCCCTTCATGGACTGCTTGGCCGCATCCAGCGAACGGACGAATGAGTAAAAGTCACTCTTGCTCTTGTCATTATAAGCTTCCGAAAGTATCTTCATGTACTCGGCTTCACCCTCTGCCCTTATCTTCTCACCCTTGGCCTGGGCGGTCGATCTCATTATGGACACTTCCTTATCGGTAGTGTTCTGGATCATCCTGGCCTGGGCTTCACCTTCTGCGGTATATTTGGCCGCTATGTTCTCGCGTTCCGATATCATACGGGTATATACGGCATTCTTATTGTTGTCGGGAAGGTCAAGCTTCTTTACTTCCACCGTCATTATCCTGATCCCGTACTGATCACCCACAGTCCCTATATGATCCATTATCTCTTCGGTTAATGATTTTATGTTAACTACCTGCTTCTCCTCTTCAATGACCAGATCGTTGCCCTTTACATCCTCTTCCGCTACGGGATTGACTATGGTCATCTTACCGTCACGGGACCTTATGACCTCATCCTGGGTCATATTTGATATCGTGTTCTTGGTCGCATTGTAAACAAGGGCATCTATACGGTTCTCGGCATTTGATACGGAGTAGCTTAATGTCTGGGCAAACTTTAAGGGGTCCGTGACCCTCCACAAAACGTAGCTGTCTACGATCATGGTCTTCTTATCGGAAGTTATAACATCCGATGCCGGAAGGTCGTAAAGAAGGATCTCCCTCGGAACCGTATCGACCGATTCAATAAGAGGTATCTTAAAATACAGTCCCGAGCTTGAGATGGTCCTCTCAACCCTTCCGAATCTTCTTACCAGCTTGTATTCATCTTCATGGCAGATCACAATACCTGAAGAAATTATCAGCAGAAGCACAATGAGGATTATCCATCCTACCACTCCCCTGCCCGCTTTTCTGTTATCTTTATTCTTCTTCGGCTTCCCGTCAGAACCGAAGCGTTCGGTTGTATTTGTATCCATATGTGCAATCTCCTGTTCTTTTGATCACCTCATCTGTCACCTTCGGTGACATCTTCCCCTCAAGGGGAAGACAAGCCTGTGTTTTCCTTCTAATCGAATTTATCATTTAGTTAAATTTGTCCAGCGGCATTATCTGCTGAATACTGCTTCCGTCAGCTCCCTGGATGATTATCTTCATATCGGGAAGAACATCCTCCATGGTCTCATAGAACATACGCTGCTTGGTCACAGCGGGATACTTGACATATTCCTCATACATTGAGTTAAACCTGACCACCTGACCCTCTGCCTCATTGATCCTGGCCTGCTTCTTCGCTTCGGCATCCTGAACTATCTTATCGGCTTCAGCCTCAGCGCTCGGTATCTGCTCGTTACGATACTTATTTGCGTTGTTAAGAGCCGTTTCCTTACCCTGCTTGGCTGTTTCAACCGCTTTGAACGCAGTAAGGACTTCATCTGTGGGCGGCTGGGCATCCTGTATAGTTATGTTAACCAGCTGCACGCCGATATCGATCGCATCAAGCTTCTCAAGGATCATGTTCTTGATATTACTCTGTATCTCGTTCTTACCGGTTGTGAGGACCGCATCAACCCCGTAGGAACCGATCGTTGTCCTTATGCAGTTCTGGGCGATGTTTGCCAGAATAAGCCTGGGATCCTCAGATGCGTACAGGGCCTTTACCGGATCGGTAACCCTGTATTCGGCATAGAAATCAACATGGATAAAATTATAATCCGATGTGATCATCATGCTGTTATCGGCTCCCTCGGCTCCGTTGTAATTAAGATCCGAATCCGACGAATATCCGATCGCAAAACCCTGGATCGTCGTATTGACCTTCCGGACCGTCTGGATAAGCGGTATCTTAAAGTGAAGACCCGATTGGGTCACCGCCTTTGGTACGCCGAAAGTACATACAACTGCCTGCTCCTCCTCCTGTATGGTATAGAAGGATCCGGACAGGATTATGAGCACCACGATCGCCGCTATGACAAATCCTGCTGCCTTCCCGGCCTTTTTCATGGATCCCTTATTAAAGTTCACATTCGTGGAACCCTTGTTCACAAAGTCATTCATGTTCATCCTTTTTCCTCCTCATTTAATATGCATTGCCCCCGTCTTTAATCTAACATAATAATATACTCTGAACGCATCAGAGTATATTATTGATTCAGCAAAATAACCGTGTTTATTTTCCGGTATGGTTGTTTATCCTGCAAATGATCAGGCACAATTATATGCAGGTAATATCAGTCAATGTTTGTGGAGAAAAACAGTGCCGTCATCCTCCGCATGAGTTCAAGGAATACACCCTGCTCCATTCCATCGGACCAGACGGAGCCCTTACTTTGGCCCCTCATAACATAGGAACTGAGTATCCCTTTAAAAAGATCTATATCCCTAAGATGTGCATGCCTCAGAAGCCTTAATTCATCATCGACTGACTTTATCTTATATCTTGTATATATGTACCTGTAATTACGGTCCATAAGTTTCGTCTTCCTGGCCTCCTTGACAAAAGCAAGGAGCGTGGAATCATAAACAGGTATCTGGATAAGCTTCTGTCCCTCTTCACCGTCGTAATAACTGCTGACCTTCTTACCGGACTTCTTCTCTATCCAGTTCATATACTTACTGAGCCGTTCCACATCAGCCATGTATTCGTTACGTATCCTGGTACTTAACTTCTCATCCTGATCTGCCATACACACGCCTCCTTACCCATTTATACTGAAATTATACCTCTTAGGACAGCTAAAAATCAACAGAAAGGCTTAATTCCCTGCCCTCGTATATTGTTATTATCTTAACGGTTCCATGCCTGTCGGACGGCAGAACAAAGGTCCCGCTGCAGCCCTCCTCAAGAACCTCTTCCACTTCATTACCGTCATCATCCTTCAAAAGATCAACTATCCTGTAGCGCATATCATTCCTGTTTGAAGCAACCGTGAACTCCCTTGACTCATATACCGGACTTCCGTCCTCATTGCGCTTATCCGACGGATCTGTGAACCTGTAATAGATGCCCAGTATCTCCGGTTCTCCGTCAGCAAGATAATCCGCATATGAATCATAAAAAGAATCCTCATTCTCCTCAGGTGTCCTGCTAAGGACTTCCCACAGAACCTTTGTATACAGCTCGGACCCTGTTGTATTTAAGTGTTCGGGATCCATGTAGTACTCCCCGTGCTTTATGTCAAGACGATCCCTTTTTATCAGATTAAAGTCATAACAGGGCACTCCGTACTCATCTGCTACTGTTCTTAGCTCCCTTACATAGTTATCGTAATCTCCGGTACTTAATAACTGAAAATCCATTATAGGGGACACAAACAGCGTAACCAGTATGTTTTTGTCAAGGCAGTACTCAATCGCCTTCTTTAAGTAAGCTTTACTCTGTTTGCCCATACCGTACTTTGTAAGGTCCCTGTCTTTAGGGAATATCTTCTCACAGTCAAGGTTACGGCCCGTCGAATAAAGGTCACCCTTTTCACGATATTCCTGAACCCAGGGAGTCCCGTCCGGCTCCTCATAGTCAAGATGAAGGAAGTATTCAGGCTCCTCTTTCGACATGCTGACCGACAGCCTGTTTGACATATATTCCCAGTCAAAGAGCTTCTCCCTGTATCTTACAAACGGAAAGATATTCTCGAGCATATGGTCTTTGTCCGAAGCATGCATCCTGATGGCGAGGGAATTGAGCGAAGGTTTCATCTCGTCACTGATGAGCCATGCTGCCGCAAAATGATCCGGATCACCTATATAGTCTGAAACCTTATAATTCCCTGATGCCCTGTCCCATATCTCATGGTCTGTCATACACAGGTAATAGCATTCGATATACACATGCTTGAGCCTGTTATCTTCAGCCGCCTCTCTTAAAAGGTAATAGCTTGTATCCATACGCTGCTGGGGACATGACAGGTTAAAGTTGTATTCACCGTTTATCTCATCGAGCATAAAGGGTTCAACGTCACACAGGACATGCGATGAACCGACAAAAACATTGTCAATCGACTTATCCCTTGTGTAATAGGAATGAAAGAGGATCTTCTCCCACATATCATCCTGCACAAACAGCATATTAAGGAACCTGCATCCTGCAAGGAAAAGAATTATCCCTGCGATTATTCCGATTATGATCTTTACATTTTTTTTCATATTCTGCCTTATCTGCAACAAAGCCACGGATCGCTTTCACTAAAACTGGAAATATATAAACTGCTGGACGTCATAAGTACTTCCGTAGCAGCCAAAAAGCATGACAAAGAGAAGGAGAGCAACTTCGGCGATCGTCCGAAACCACCACTTCTGTCTGAAGAAATCAGACACAACATCCCTGCCCCTGTATTTTAAGTAATCAACAAGGGCCAGCAGACCGATAGAAACAATCAGTACATTGAAGTAGTCCTCAGATACTCCAAGCTTAAATATCGATTTATCAAAGAGCACGGCCCAGTTCCCTACAGAGAACATCTGTGACAGCAGAACACTGGCCTTACCCATACTGTTTGCCCTGAAGAAAAGCCACGCAAATACGGCGAGGATAAAGGTGATCGAGAGCTTAAGCAGCTTATCCGTAAAGGTATTGCGGCTTTTCTCAATCCCAAGCTTCTCCCTAAAAAGATTTGCGGCATGATAAACCAGGCTTTCCATAAGCTGATATATCCCGTGAAGGATTCCCCAGACAACAAATGATATCGAAGCCCCGTGCCAGAGTCCGCTCACGGCAAATACGATCATCAGATTTATATACTTCCTGACCCTGCCCTTACGGTTTCCGCCAAGAGGTATATACAGGTAATCCCTGAACCAGGTTGACAGGGATATGTGCCATCTTCGCCAGAATTCCTTTATCGACTTCGAATAATACGGAGCATTAAAGTTATCCATAAGCTTAATGCCCATCGTAAGCGCAACACCCTTAGCTATTGTCGAATATCCGTAAAAATCGCAATAAATCTGCAGGGTAAAAAGAAGCGTGGCGAAGACTATATAATACCCGGGATATCCGGAAGGATCATTATATACCGTGTCTACGGCTATAGCCACACGGTCTGCTATAACAACCTTCAGGAAAAAGCCGTAGAGCATTATAAGGAGACCCCGCCGCAGATTTTCATATGAAAACCTGTTTGGCGTTGCCAGCTGCTTAAGAAGATTTTTCGACCTCTCTATCGGGCCTGCTACCAGCTGCGGAAAAAAGGAAATGAAAAGGGCATACTTCAGGAAATTGTGCTCGGGATAAATATCCCCCCTGTATACATCGATAAGGTAGCCCAGGGCCTGAAGGGTGAAAAAAGATATACCGACCGGAAGAAGGATATCCTTGTCCCAGGCAAGCGGTTCCCTTCCGATAATGGTAAGCGCCCTGTTAAAATACGTTACGAAGAAATTGGCATACTTAAAGTATCCGAGTATTACAAGATTTATCATAAGTGCTATGAACAGACACAGCTTTCTCTTCCTTACATCGGATATCTTTTCAAGTATGAGCGCACCCGTATATGTTACGAGCGTTGAGGTGAGCAGAAGAAAAACATATGCGGGATTCCACTGCATATAGAAGAAATAACTTGCAATAAGAAGCCATATGTATTTGACTCTTCCGGGGATCAGGTAATATATAAAAACAACTATAGGGAAGAATACCAGG
>JBGUQP010000220.1:0-2955 GCA_045131145.1 Lachnospiraceae bacterium
CCGGATAGCCGAAAACATAAGACGGGATATCGAATGGCAGGTCTGGGATTTCCCCCGTAAGGTGACCGTAAGCATAGGCATTTCATCCGGCAATGCCTCAATGGACACAGTGAGGCATGCGGACGAATGCATGTACCACTCCAAACAAAACGGAAAAAATGCCGTCACTTATGAAGTAAACGGCAAAAAGGTAAAGCTTATATATTCAGAAGATTCGTCGCGATCGTGAAATAGATGGCAAGCGACAGGGCATCCACTATGGTTGTAATGAAGGGTGAAGCCATTACAGCCGGGTCGAAGCCGATCTTCTGGGCAAACATGGGCAGTGTGCAGCCAACCAGCTTGGCAAACAGAACAGCAAGCAGAAGGGTAAGGCATACTACCAGTGCTACCGTAACAGAAACATGATCTATAAGCATTATCTTGACAAAATTGGCTGCTGCCAGGGTAACCCCGCACAGGGCTGCTACTCTTATCTCCTTCCATATGACCTTTATCATATCGCGAAACTCTATCTCATTAAGCGACAGACCACGGATAATGGTAACGGAAGCCTGTCCTCCCGCATTACCGCCAGTATCCATGAGCATAGGTATAAATGCGGTCAGGACGATATATGTCCCCAAGGCATCCTCATAGTGTGTGATTATCTTACCCGTAACGGTTGCAGATATCATGAGCAGAAGAAGCCATGGTATCCTCTTTTTCCAGGTCTCGAACACACCCGTCTTCATATAGGGCTTATCCGTGGGAAGGATAGCGGCCATCTTCTCGATATCCTCCGTTGCCTCTTCCTGCATGATATCGACAACGTCATCGATCGTGATGATACCGACAAGCCTGTTCTCATTATCAACAACCGGCATTGCGGTGAAGTCATACTTCGAAAAGAGCTGTGCAACTTCTTCCTGGTCGGTCATGGTGTTAACGGAGATGATGTTATCGTTCATGAAATCCCCGATAACTTCATCGGCCTTCCTAAGGAGCAGATACCTGAGTGATACTGTTCCGATAAGGTGGCGCTCCGCGTCGAGAACATAACAGATATTGATCGTCTCCTTATCGATCCCGGTCCTTCTTATCCTTTCTATTGCCTGGGCGACTGTCAGATGTACCTTTAAGTCTACAAACTCCACCGTCATGATGGAACCGGCGGAATCCTCCGGATACCTTAAAAGGTGGTTGATATCCCTTCTTGTTTCTGCCGATGCATTGGCAAGCAGCTTCTTAACTACTCCCGCAGGCATTTCCTCCATAAGGTCAGTTGCGTCATCGGCCATAAGGTTGTTTATGATGTTGGCAGCCTCACGGTCGGTCAGGGCGGTGATGATCATCTGCTCCGTTTCGATGGAAAGGTACGCAAAAACATCTGCCGCCATAGTTTTGGGCAGAATCCTGAAAACCCTAATAAGTTCATCCCTGGGTAGTTCTTCAAGTACGGCCGCAATATCGGCCTCATTAAGCTCCGAGAGCTCCTGACGCAGCTTCGTATACTGTCTGCTGTCAATAAGCTCCTTGATCTCTTCCATGGACATGATGATTTCCTCCTATATAGATGATTTTTATGAACGCTCGATGGGGAACATCAGATGTCTGTTTGACCTTTTTCTTCATAAAAACCACCTCCCTTCGGAATCCATCACGGATATGCTTTTAATACTTTGTTAGTTTATCAAATGAGTACTTTAATTTCAAGACCGAAAAGTCCTATATTTTACCTATTATCCTGTCAATATCAAGACTGTTTTCAAGAAGGTCCGCAAGTGCGTTATACCGGCTCTCCTTAACGGCCTTATATGAAACAGATGATACGGATCTTGCAGGAAGCCCCTTCCTTTCATAAAGGATCCTTAAGAGCCTGTCCCTGAATACAGTATCATCAAAGATACCATGAAGGTATGTGCCCATGCAGTTCCCCTCTATGCATCCGTCGGTGAATGCTCCCTTAGCTTCAGGATCATTCCCATTCTCTTTACAGTTTAACAGAAAGGCAGCCCCTTCCCTTGGCAGAGTCCGTCCCATATGAAGTTCATATCCCGACACGGCAAGTTCGGATAATCCCTCAAAGGGAGCAGGAAGAATACCTGTATAACCCTTAACCTGCCTTGTAATTTTCTCATCGTGAAATACGGTATCTACCGGCAGAAGTCTGAGCCCCTCTTCACTTCCGCCGCCTTCAATTCCCGCCTTATCATCTATCGTCATGCCCATAAGCTGGAAACCGCCGCATATACCGAAGATCAGAACACCTCTTCCCGCAAGTTCCCTTATCGCGGTATCAAGGCCCGACTTCTTTAGAAAGGCAGCCTCATCACAGGTATTCTTGGTCCCGGGGATGATCACCATATCCGGAGTACCCAGATCATTCGGATCGTCAACGAACCGTACGCTCACATCTTCGTCAGTCATAAATGCATCCAGATCGGTAAAATTACCTATCCACTTAAGGCGGATGACAGCTATATCTATTGTTTTGATATTGACCGGTTTCTTTATCCCTCTAAGAAGGTTCACGGAAAGTGAATCCTCATCTTCTATCTTAATGTCGGAATAGGGGACCACGCCAAGTACCGGTTTTTTACACCTGTCCTCTATCATCTTAAGACCCGGTTTAAGTATATCGATATCTCCCCTGAACTTGTTTATTATAAGTCCCAAAACCCGGTCCTTTTCCTGGTCCTGAAGAAGTTCCATGGTCCCAAGGAGCTGGGCGAATACACCGCCCCTGTCTATATCACCCACAAGAAGGACCGAGGCATCCGTAAGAGCGGCCAGGCCCATATTCACAATATCATTATCCCGCAGGTTTATCTCAACCGGACTGCCCGCTCCTTCAATGATAATATAATCATTATCCCCGGCAAGCTTATTATATGCATCCATTATGAGAGGTATATATTCCTTCTTCTTCGCATAGTAATCCATGGCCTTCATGTTCCCGACCGGTTTACCCAT
>JBGUQP010000221.1:0-4936 GCA_045131145.1 Lachnospiraceae bacterium
TTAACAAGCAGGCAGAGATTTATGAGACTCTCGGAGTGGCATTACCAACCTCGTCATGTTAATCCGAGAATCCAGGAGACAAAGAACCCCGTATACGACCTGACGGAACGCCAATGACAGAATACCAGGTCTATGAGAACGAGATAAAAGATGGTGTCTTTTACGTGAGGCATTCTGACTCTGTCTGCGAACCTGTCTATTTTGGTGAAGCAGATGATCTGCCTGAACCCGTTGAGAAACCCGTTGAAGAACCGGAAGTAACTTCGACCGAAGGTGCATCAACAGGAATACCAAGGCTTGATCAGTACACTAACGTGGATGAAACAGAAAACACCAGATGGCGTATTCTAAACGACGAGCCTTCCTCATACACCAAGTCTTGCTATCATTATTATTGCCTTTGTCGCATTTATAAACACCCGAAGGAAGAATAAAATCATGGCAGAAGAAGATTCTTCCAGCCTTGAAGATACAATCGACAGTATCTTCTCTGACGAAACCGGAACAAAAAGTGGCACAGAATCCGGCACACATCCTGAATTACCATTAGAAAGCGAAGGTCTTAATGAAAGTGATCTTGACTGGTTCTAAATCTGACAGCTATGCGGCAATCGCATCCATTGCCGCCGGCTGTTCATCGTAAAACTCATCATTCTCATCGATCCAGAGGACTTTCCTGAATCTTGATCTAAGACCTTTCTGCTGGCAGTGAGATATGGTGCTGTATATGCAGTTCACTGATGTACCCACCATTCTTGCAAGCTCCGGAACATTGGCTGCCACTGCTATCGGTAACTCATATTCATCCAAGGTGTTACAAACGTACAAATATCTGTTTCTCATAGGTTAACGCCTCCTTCCCTTGTCTATGTCCTCATGGTAGCACATACATTCGATTATGTCAACCCATTGGGTTCGTTTTATTGACCGTTTGGTATACATATGCTAATATATCTTAGTAAGATCAAACCCTAAAAAGGATAATTTTCATCATGGATATAAAAGAACTTAGGGCTATAACCGGCCTAAGCCCCGAAGAATTCGCCGATAGATACGGTATCCCTATACATACACTGCATAAATGGGAACTGCCGGAAGATAACAGCAATTTCAGAAGCTGCAGGCCTTATATTATTTCGCTTTTAGAAAGAGCTGTTAAGGAAGATTTCCCAAAAGGAGGGGAAAAGAGTATCATATCGTTAGAGAAAGAGAACCGTGACTTATGGGATTTCCTTGAAAGTAAAGGTCTGTCAAGGGAAGCTTTTTTGTATCTTAAGAATAAGTGAAGTACGAAATATACATGGAGAAAGATATATGACTGACTACAATCTTATTTTCAAACAGGCACAGGCTCTTACAGAAGACGTAAAATGGGATATCACCCTTTTTGCAAATATATCGGCCCTTCTGTATGAATCTATGGAGGACATCAATTGGGCGGGGTTTTACCTGCTTTTCGATAACGAACTGCTTCTCGGTCCATTTCAAGGCAAAACTGCCTGCACACAGATTCCTGTAGGAAAGGGTGTGTGTGGAACGGCAGTTAAAGAAGGTCGCATCATACGGGTAGAGGATGTTCATGCCTTTCCGGGACATATTGCCTGCGACAGTGCATCGAATTCTGAAATCGTTCTTCCGATCTTTTGTGGGAACCGTGTGATTGGAGTATTGGATATCGACAGCCCGATCAAAGGCAGATTTTCTGAAAAGGACGAGAAAGGACTCGGAGAAATTGTAAATCTGATTGAACGTTGTAAAGAAACACTTAACACAGATAGATGAGTAAGAAGCAAAAATCAAAAAAATTATATTTAAGGATCGCCATCCCTCTTATTCTCATATTGCTGATGCTATGGTCATGGGTACCCGTAACTGAACGGATATCTCTTGATCTGATCGATGGGGACTCTGAAGAAATACGGATCGCCCTCATAACAGATCTTCATTCCTGTTATTACGGAAAAAACCAGAACTGGCTTGTCAGGAGAATAGAAAAGGAGAACCCAGACATAGTGATCCTTGGCGGGGACATATTGGATAACCGCTTAAGTGATGATAATGCACATTTATTGATAGAGCAGTTGTGCCAGAAGTATCCTACATATTATGTGTCCGGGAATCATGAATACTGGAGCGGCCGTATCGATGAAATGAAGGATTATCTTAAAGATGCAGGTGTTATAGTCCTTGAGGGTGATTGCGATACCATATCGTTTGGAAATTCAACTTTTGATATCTGCGGCATAGACGATCCCACATATTTAAGAAATGATGAATGGGAGGAGCAAATTCGCAGCGCCTATGACAAAACAGAAGATTCTCATGTTAAAATCCTTGTAAGTCATAGGCCCGAGAGAGTATCCACATACGAAAAGTATGATTTTGACCTCATACTAACTGGGCACGCTCATGCGGGACAGCTTCGGATTCCTTTCGTAAACAAAGGGCTTTTGGCACCCGATCAGGGATTCATGGCCAAATATGTCAGCGGCACATATGAACTGTCAAACGGCAGCATTATGGAGGTAAGCCGGGGATTGGCAAGAGAAACTACACCGCTTCCAAGATTCTTCAATCATCCGGAAGTTGTAATCCTTAAACTGAATTGATAGAACGAAGATAGGAAGGAAGACCATGAACATACAGATATTTGGAACAAAGAAATGTAATGATACGAAGAAAGCAGAGCGATTCTTTAAGGAGCGCGGCATAAAGTATCAGTTCATAGACATGAAAGAAAAAGGCATGAGCAAAGGAGATGATTTTGTAATAATAGGACTAAATCAGTTGGAGACCGCTAAAATAAAGGGTTTTCAGAAGATTTGGTCCTATGATTTTTTGCAACGAAGTAAGCATAGAACATCGGAAAGGAGAATAAAACTTAATAAGGTATCATAGGACTGTATGGTAGCAATGTTTCTGATTTACCACCAGAAGCTGCCACGGCAGTCCTATTTTTATACCTTAAATTAAGTCAGTGGAGCTTATGGGAAAAGTTTTTTCAATAGTAAATCAGAAGGGCGGAACATCCAAGTCCGCTATAGCCGTCAATCTGGCGGTGGGGCTTGTAAGAGAAGGAAAGAAGGTTTTGCTCATAGACGCAGATCCGCAGGCAGATGCTTCGGCGAGCCTTGGTTATAGAGAAACGGATGACAGCGATGAAACCCTTACGGAGTTGTTCGGGAATATCCTAAATGACGAGGAGCTGCCGGATGGCTTGTATATCAATCATCAGGAAGAGGGTGTGGATGTCATTGTTTCCAATATAGACCTTGCTGGCATGGAGGTTCTTCTTGTAAATGCCATGAGCAGGGAATATGTGCTAAAGCAGATTGTGGACAAGGTCAGGGATGAATATGACGCAGTTATCATAGACACAATGCCATCGCTTGGAATGCTAACCATCAATTCGCTTGCGGCGGCAGACGAAGTGATCATCCCTGTGGAGGCTTCCTATCTCCCAATAAAGGGGCTTCAAAAGCTGTTACAGACGGTAGGCAGGATAAGGAAGCAGATTAATCCCGACATACAGGTTGGCGGTATCGTCTTTACTATGGTAGATATCCGCACATGTGAGGCGAGGGATAACATGGAGATACTTCGGGACGGGTATGGTGCCAGCGTTAAGATTTTTGATACCTACATTCCGGCATCCGTCCGAATGAAGGAATGCTGTAAGGAAGGGAAAAGCATATATGAATATGCTCCGACCAGCCGTGTCGCTAAGGCGTATGAGAACCTGACAGGGGAGGTGATTGCAAATGGCTGAAAAGAAAGGAACAAAGATCAGCTTAAAGCCGATAGATGCTCTGCTCGGATCGGAGGACAGGGATAAGCAGGTCGAGATCAAGCTTTCTAAATTGCATGGCTTTAAGAACCATCCCTTTAAGGTGGTGGATGACGAAGATATGTACCATCTGGCAGAGAGCATAAGGGAAAACGGAGTTCTTAATCCCGCTGTTGTAAGGGAAGACGGGGATGGCGGTTATGAGATTATAGCCGGACATCGAAGGAAAAGAGCCTGTGAGCTTGCCGGTCTTGATACTATGCCGGTAGTTGTAAAGGAAATGAATGATGATGAAGCCATAATCTATATGGTGGATTCCAATATCCAAAGAACCACGCTGCTTGTAAGCGAGAAGGCATTTTCAAGTAAGATGCGTTATGAGGCTATGAAGCGTCAGGGCAAGCGAACCGATCTTGACGAAACGGAAAAAGGAAGCAGCATTGACGAACTGGCAAAGGATTATGATTGCAGTCCGAATACCCTTCGCAGGCTTTTCAGAATGACGGAGCTGATACCGGGGCTGTTATCATTGGTGGATGAAAAGAAGTTTGCCTTTAACAGTGCGGTAGAGATTTCATATCTTACAAAGGACGAGCAGGAAATGGTCAGGGCTTTTATGGAATCGGATGATGTATCCCCGTCGCTGGCACAGGCAAGGGAGCTTCGCAACATATCGAAAGCCGGGGAGCTTAACGATGATAAAGTGATGGAGATACTCTTGAAAGAGGAGCTTACCCCAATAAATGTGAGGCTTAAGAGCAAGGTATTAAAAAGGTTCTTTCCGCAGAACTACACTTCCTCCCAAATTGAGGAGGTTATCATCGAGCTTCTCACGGGCTGGGCTGAAAGCCATCCGGCAGCAGGATAAAACAAAAACATAATACGGAAACATTCTCAGAGGCGTTTATTACAGGTCTTAGGACTTGAAATAGACGCCTCTTTTTTTGTGCCCAAAATTAAGGAGGAAATGACATGGGTGATATTAGATATGCAAATGACAAACCAAAGGATTGTAAGTATTGCTACTGGTGGGGTGGCAAAAATGCAGGCTGTTCCCTTGGAGAAGAGGAATGTTACTACAGATTGCCGGACAGATCACCGGACAAGCCTAAGAGCCGATGTGATAGCTGCCCTTATAAAAGGTCGGGG
>JBGUQP010000222.1:0-4138 GCA_045131145.1 Lachnospiraceae bacterium
TTACAAAAGCCGGTACCTACACGGTTGAAGTGACATCTGAGAATGAGAACATTGTGGGCAAAGCAACCGCTTCGATCTATGTAAGTGCGGATAAGAACCTTCTTTTGTCAAATGCGGCCGTGAAGTTCAGTCCGGACAGCTACCTGTACGAGGGATGGCCGATAGTTCCGCCCGCCGGTTCATATCAGCTTACGCTTAACGGCAGGGAACTTGAGGAAGGAACCGACTATGCTGTTGGCAGGATCACGGGTAATGTCGCTCCGGGTACGGCGACCGTGGATTTTATTGCTGTGGACGGAAACGAAGCGGGTTATGTCGGGAGTAAGACGGCTTCCTTTAAGATAGTTGCCGGCAGGCAGATAAAATGGGGAGAGGGATTCAGCTATTCCTATGATGATTCGGTCTCATATGTTAAGAGCGGTGCAAAACCAAGGGTAACGGTAAGGGATATGGGCACCGTGCTTAAGGAAGGCACGGATTATACCGTAAGCTACAGTAAGAACAAGGCCGTAACAGACGGGAAAACCGCCGAGATCAAGGTTAGGGGCATAGGAAGATACAAGGGCAGCGTGACTCTTAAATATGAGATCATAAGGCAGCATATAGGTGCATTTGCACGAAATATAACGGCAGATGACAAGGTTGTATCGAAGAAAGGACATAAGGATCCGACAGTTACCGTTACAGACCTTAACGGGGACCGGCTGTCCGCGGGTAAGGATTACAGGATCGATCCGGACAGCTATGTCATTGTCGGTCCCGACGGTAAAACGACAGATACCGCATCCGGCGGGGATACGATATATGTGGACCTTGTGGGTATAGGCAATTATGATGGAAGAGTAGGTATAAGCTATCGTTACGTCAATGCTCCGATAAAGCTTGCCAAGGCAGGTGCAGGCAGGATAAGGGATAAGGTTTATACCGGAAGAGAGGTAAGGCTTACTGATGACGATCTGACAAATATCCTTTATATCGGACCGAAAAAATCACCGGTCTATCTGTTACCCGGTAAAAACTTCGTTGTTGCCGGATACAGTAAGAATATTAAGACCGGAACGGCGAAGGTTACGCTTAAGGGTATTGGTGAATACAGCGGCATGAAATCACTGAGCTTCAAGATAACTGCCAGAAAGGGTGACTTCAGGGGAGTCCTTATCGACGGTGAGTGGAGGTAAGATGAAGAAAAAGGGAATATGCCTTATCATTTCGGGCGGAAGGTTTGCAAACCTTTCGCCGGAAGTCCTTAAAGCCGATTATGTCATCGCCTGCGATAAGGGGCTTGATCATGCCGATAAATACGGGATAAGGCCCGATATCGTGATCGGGGATTACGATTCGGTATCCCCGGAGAATCTTGTAAGGATCGAAAGCGGTGATTTAAAGAGCGTGCGTTATCCGAAAGAGAAGGATGACACCGATACGATGATCGCCATGAGGCATGCCCTGTCCCTGGGATTTACGGAAATAAGGATGGTGTGTGTCTTCGGCAAGAGGATGGACCACGCCATAGCCAATATACAGACAGCACATTTCGGGGCCGCTGGAGGCGCGGTTGTAAGGATGTATGATGAGAAAACGGAAGTTATTGTATTCTCGGGTGGATCCTCCGACGGGGTCGTGAAGGTGCCCGGGAAGGAAGGAGATGCGATCTCGGTCTTCTCCCTGTCTGATGTGAGCAGAGGTGTGACCATAAAGGGTACCAGGTATGAGCTTGAAGGCGGAGACCTTAATAACTCCTTTCCTCTGGGTCAGAGTAACGAGTTTGCACTGGACTGTGCCGAAGTGTCTGTTGCCGAAGGTACGCTCATGATTGTCAAATGTGACACATTAGCTCAGAGCTAATGTGTCACATTTTGGGATGACATATCGTGAGATTTGGAGTAAAATGTAGCTAACTGTATGGAAAAAGCAGGCTATACCAATACATGCGATATGCAACAGGACGACGATCATGAATTACAGGACAGAGGACAATTTATCGATATTGGGCTTCGGCTGTATGAGGTTTCCGCAAAAGGGCGTTTCGTTTGACTATGAAGAGATAGAACGCGAGTTATTGTATGCCATTGACAAGGGGGTCAACTACTTTGACATGGCTTACATTTATAACGGTATTGAGGAAGCCTTTGGCCTGGTCATGGAGAAGTGCGGCTTCAGGGACAAGGTGAACATTGCGACCAAACTCCCTCACTACATGATGAAGTCCGTTGAAGATATGCAGACCCATTTCGATGAACAGCTAAAAAGGCTTAGGACCGATCATGTGGATTATTATCTCATGCACATGCTCCCTGACCTTAAGACCTGGAAAGACCTGGTTGACAGGGGCGCCGTCAGGTGGCTTGAGGGCCTTAAGGCAGCCGGTAAGATAAGGAGGATAGGATTTTCCTTCCATGGTAATACCAATCTTTTCATCGAACTGCTGAATGCATACGACTGGGACTTCTGTCAGGTCCAGTACAATTATATGGATGAAACATCCCAGGCAGGACGGAGGGGCATCGAAGAAGCTTATGCCAAGGGGATACCCGTGATAATCATGGAACCCCTTAAAGGAGGCCGCCTCGTGAACAACCTGCCGGGGGAAGCATACAGGATCTTTGCAGCATCCCACAGGGGTTATTCACCGGCGGAGTGGGGCCTTCGATGGTTATGGGACCAGCCGGGGGTTTCCTGTATATTGTCCGGAATGAATTCCATGGATCAGGTCAGCGAAAACATAAGGATAGCATCGGAAGTAACGGTCGGTTCGTTTACGGACGAGGACCGGGAGACGATCGAGCGGGCCAGGAATGTCATCAAACAAAAGACCAAGGTGCCCTGTACAGGATGCGCTTACTGCATGCCCTGTCCCTTCGGGGTTGATATACCGGGATCTTTCCATTGCCTGAACACTTCATATACCGACAATTATTTCATCGGTATCAAGGAATACGCCATGTGCACAGCCCTGAAGAAGCAGAATTCACTGGCTTCCTTATGCAGAGAGTGCGGAAGGTGCGAACAGCACTGTCCGCAGCATATACAGATAAGGAAAGAACTGAAGGCCGTTAAGCGCCGGTTCGAGAATCCTGCCTTCCGTGCAGTGGTATATGTATATAATAAGGTACTTAAGAGGGGGTAAAACCAGTTGAAGATAGCGTTGTTTGTAGGACAGATCTATATCTATACTCAGCGTGAGATCATACGCGGAATTTATGAAGAATGCAAAAAGAACGGAGATGAATTACACCTCTTTTCTTTTTATGTATCAAATGATGAGAAGTTCGATTTAGGCGAATACGAATATATCAAGCGGATGGATATTAGCGGATTCGACGCTTTCATCCTCTATGCTTCGGCTTTCTACAACCCATATATCCGCGGTCTTCTGGTAGACAAGATCAAGGCTTCCGATAAGTCTGTCGTATCCATCGATTCCCCAGATGAGAGCTTTTATAATGTAATGAGCTGCAATTCAGGCGCCATGGAGGAGCTGGTCGAGCATATAGTTTCGGAGCATAATGTGAAGACGGTCAACTTCGTCGGCGGTCCCGTCGATTCAACCGATGCCCTTGACCGCTTAAACGCCTGCCGCAAAGTCATGGAAGCCCATGGCCTGACTCTGCCCGAAGAAAGGGTGTTCACCGGTAATTACTACGTTGACAGCGGCTATAAGGCATATGACTATTTCAAGTCAAATAATATGATGGATGCCGATGCCTTCGTGTGTGTTAACGATCAGACGGCAATGGGCGTTTTCTATAAGGCAACGGAAGACGGATATACGATCCCGGATGACTTTATCATAACGGGATTTGACCATATACCCCAGGCTTCATATAACGAACCCTCCATCACTTCCATAGAGCGGTTCGAGAACAGGATAGGGCAGGCAGCCTACGAGGGCTTGTGGTCTGAGGAGAAGAAGTCGGTCATGATTAATCCCAGACTGGTTAAGGGGAGTTCCTGCTGCAAGGGGTTTGAAATTGATAATACCAAGAGGGAGAGCTACCTGCGTGAATGCATCAAGCTGTCACTTGAGAATTCAAGGTATGCCGGCTTTATTAGTGACTGTGCGGCTGACTTTATGGCTTACCGGTCTTCCGATGAGATGTATGAGATGCTCCCTTCGTATCAGAAGAAGTTCAACATC
>JBGUQP010000223.1:0-3668 GCA_045131145.1 Lachnospiraceae bacterium
ATATGAGCTTCCGCGGGGGTTCAGTGTGCTTCCCTTTATCGTTATAGGAGCTGTGGGGGCAGTTGTTTCGCAGATCGGAGATCTTGCAGCATCGGCCTTTAAGCGCAATTACGACGTTAAGGATTACGGGACCATAATCCCGGGACACGGCGGTATTCTGGACCGGTTTGACTCCGTTATCTTTACGGCTCCTATGATATATTTTCTTGCGGCAATATTCATGGGCCTGTAGAGAAAACAGATGATCGAGGTATAATTATGAAGACGATAGCAATACTGGGATCTACCGGTTCGATAGGCACCCAGACAGCAGAGATAGTAAGAGCACACAGTGATGAGCTTAAGATAGGCGCTCTTGCAGCAGGTTCAAATATCGATGTATTGGAGAAACAGATAAGGGAATTTAAGCCGGAGCTGGCTGCAGTATTTGATGAAGACAGGGCCCGGGAATTAAAGCTTAAGGTATCTGACCTTAACGTAAGGATCGCTGCCGGGATGGACGGACTGATAGAGGCTGCAACACTTGAAAGTGCTGACTGCGTTGTGACGTCCATGGTGGGAATGATCGGTATAAGGCCCACCATAGCCGCGATAAATGCAGGCAAGGATATAGCGCTGGCCAACAAGGAGACCCTGGTATGTGCAGGCCATATAATAATGCCACTTGCTCAGAAGATGGGAGTGAAGATACTGCCGGTTGACAGTGAACACAGTGCTATATTCCAATCCATGAACGGAGAGAACAGAAAGAGGATCGAGAAGATACTTCTGACGGCATCGGGCGGTCCATTCCTGAATAAGAAAAGAGATGAACTCAGATCGATGACGGTCGAAGACGCTCTTAAGCACCCCAACTGGTCAATGGGTAGAAAGATAACGGTTGATTCTGCCTCCCTGGTAAACAAGGGTCTTGAGGTAATGGAAGCGAGATGGCTCTTTGATGTCCCGCTTGACAGGATACAGGTGATCATCCATCCTCAGAGTATAATCCACTCAATGGTCCAATATGAAGATGGGGCAGTGATAGCTCAGCTGGGGATGCCGGATATGAAGCTGCCTATCCAGTATGCGCTGTTCTATCCGGACAGGAGGCCTCTTGACGGGAAACGGATTGACTTTTATGAATTGTCGCAGATGACGTTTATGAAGCCTGATACTGAAACCTTCAGCGGCCTAAAGCTGGCACTTAATGCGGCAAAAACGGGCGGAACAATGCCCACGGTATTTAACGCGGCCAATGAACGGGCAGTTGCACTCTTTCTTGAAAAAAAGATTGGTTTTACCGAAATATATGATATTATTGAAGGCAGTATGGATGCACATAAGGTAAGCTACATGCCTGATGTTGATACGATACTTCAGGCAGAGGCAGAGGTTTACGCTTATATAAGCAGCAGGTGGGTAGTATGAGTATAGTAAGTATCCTCTATACACTGATCATTCTGTGTATAGTTGTAGTTGTACATGAATTCGGACACTTGATAGTGGCCAAATCAAACGGGATATATGTTAAGGAGTTCTGGGTGGGCTTTGGTCCGACCCTTCTTTCCTTTGTTAAGAATGATACAAGATATTGTCTTAAACCCATTCCCTTCGGAGGGGCATGTGTGTTTGAAGATGATCCCGAATGTGAAGATCCTGACAGGTTATTTAACAAGTCCGGTGTGTGGGCAAGGATAATGACAACTTTCGCCGGTCCCTTTTTTAATATAATCCTGGCATTTGTATTCAGTGTCCTTATCATTTCGATGTCCGGACGTACGGTAGTGATGACCACGGAGCTTGATGAGGTGACCGCAGGTTCACCTGCGCAGGCGGCAGGCTTAAAGGCGGGTGACAGGATAGTTAAGTATAACAATAACAGGGTCGATCTGTCTACCGAGGTTATCATCTATAATATAGTGAGCGATGGCAGCCCGGTTACCCTTACCTTTATCAGGGACGGTAAAACATATTCGGCAACGGTTAAGCCTGAATACGATGAGAAATACGGAAGGTATATGTTTGGTATCGTATTTGGCAGGAGTATAGATAAATGGACTTCTGGAAATATACTTAAGTATTCCCTGTATTATGTAAGAATGAATGTAAGGTCTACCGTGCAGGGCCTTAAGGGACTTATTCTCGGTAGACTGGGGGCAGATGCATTGAGTGGTCCTGTCGGCATGGCGGGAATGGTAAGCGAGATATATAATGAGGCAAGGCAGGAAGGCCTTCCTACGGTAGTACTTAATATGTTCAATCTTGCCCTTATATTCTCGGCCTCTCTTGGCATAATGAATCTTCTTCCCCTTCCGGGTCTGGATGGCGGAAAGCTTATAATTCTTTTCATTGAAGCTGTAAGACGTAAGCCGCTAGGCCGTGACAAGGAGGCAGTTGTTAATTTTATAGGTTTCGCCTTTCTTATGCTCCTGATGGTTTTTGTTATGTATAATGATATACTCAAGCTGGTGAGGAAGTAGGGAATGGAACTTATATCTTTACTGTGCTGGCTTGCTGCCTGCTTTGCGCTGGCTGTGACGGCCAGGGCGGTTTTTCATTTCAGAAGATTAAGGTTTGTTGACGGAGCGTTCACTTTTTACATGGGACTGGGTATGGCCCTTGTATTTGCACCGGTATGGTTTGTGTGCTCCGCCACAGGCCTTATTTTTAACTCTTTCACAGTCCTTTTCGGAATTATTTCTTTTATGGCCCTTTCTTTGCTGTACAGGTATAAGAAAGGGTACTTTTATGTAGATGAAGCAGGGGAGATGGATAAGGACAGAAGGCTTGAAAGAAAGAGGTTCCTGTTTGGTTTTGCTCTCTTTGCCGGCCTTTTTGTTCTGGCGGTTTTTGTTAAGGGATATAAGCCCCTTATCGATCATCAGACCGAACAGTATATGGATTTCGGATTCATGAATGCCATGTACAGGCAGCAGAAGCTTCCCTTTGAGGATATCTGGGCAGCAGACGGGCGTGTAAATTATTATTATCTTGGACAGGCACTTTCTGTCTTTATGTGCCGCCTGTCTTTCGTCAGTCCGGAGTATGGTTACAATTATATGCTCTGCACTATCTTTGCAGGTCTTGCCATGACTGTATTCGGTATGGTACAGGCTTTTTTAAATTCATTTGACGGAATGAGAAAGGGGCTGTCGGTATTTGGAGGGATCGTATCAGCTCTTTTGGCTTCCTGCGGGGGTATCGGACATTTTATAGTCTATGGTGTTTTCAAACAGATATACAGAAAGCATATATTACATGATCCCGATTATTCTTACTGGTTTCCTTCATCTACGCTTTTTATAGGCTATGACCCGGAAACGCTTGATAAGGCAAAACATGAATTTCCTTCGTATACCCTTATACTTGGAGATCTTCATGCCCATGTATGCAATATGATCTTTGTGACAGTGCTGCTTGTCATACTTTTTGACTATATCCTTATAAAGGATGAAAAATGGGAGAACGACAGGAAGTTCCTGCCGCAGCATATCATACTCATGGGACTGCTTCTCGGACTCTTTAAAGGTATGAATTACTGGGATTTTCCAATATACTTTATCGTATGCGGGGCTGTGATCCTTTTTGCTGACCTTAAGAAATCCGGATGCAGTTTGAGGACGATCACACTTGTACTATTAAAGGGACTTATCATATATCTTATAGGATCCGTGTTTATGCTTCCC
>JBGUQP010000224.1:0-12137 GCA_045131145.1 Lachnospiraceae bacterium
TCGGATACTGCATCAGCGACATCGTGAAAGGAACAAAGAGGGGGAAGTGATGCAGGGGAAGACAGAGTTTGAGGCATTCAAAGAAATGATGGAAACTAACGGTACAAAAACCGGCGATTCGGATGAAATATGCGGTGGATGTATCTACCACAGACCGGATTTTCAGTATCGTTTCTGTCAGTTCACAGAATGCCCGTATATAAAGGGTTTTAAGACATACCGTGAAAGGTATTACGAATAATGGAACGAGGAGGATAGGCGATGGTAAGGAAGATAGATATCATTACCGGGCTGGCAGAATATACGGCTCAGGAAATTACATCTTCTGCTGATGAATGGAAGAAATTCTTAAAGACAGCGGGCTGGATGTATAAGTATCCGTTTGAGGATCAGATGCTGATATATACGCAGAGACCAAATGCTACAGCATGTGCCAGTATGGAATTCTGGAATGAAAAGATGCTTTGCTGGGTCAATAAAGGCGCAAAGGGTATTGCACTTATAGATGATACGACCGGCGCAGGACACAGGCTGAAATATGTATTTGATATCAAGGATGTTCATGAGTCATGGTACGGCGGAAGAAAGCCCGTGCTGTGGGAAATGAGGGATGATTACAAAGATACGGTTCTTGAAAAGCTTGAGGCAATATATGGTGAGACCGATAGCAGCAAGTCATTTGAGGACAGGGTAATCGAGATAGCAGGCAGCATTGCGGCAGATGCCTACGAGGATATTCTTCCCGAGCTTGTTCATGAAGCAGGGATATTCGGCAGTACGGATGAAGTTGATGCAGAGGTTTTCAAAAATATGCTTGCTTCAAGCATGGCATATTTGACTTTACAGCGCTGCGGCTGTGATATGGAGGCAATCTCTGACAGATTGGACTTATCTGGTATCAGCGCCTTCCATGAGCTTGGGCTTGTAACGGTGCTTGGTAATGCGACCACGGAGCTTGCAAAACCTGTCCTCATGGAGATTTCAAGAGGCATCCGTGAAGCTCAGAAAAATTTGCAAAAAAATATTTTGCAGGAAATGGAAACCGGGCGTGAGGAAGAGTACGCTCAAAATAGCAAAAACAACGATGTACCCGAAAGGGAGGAAGGAGCAGATTATGGAGATGAATTACGTGAAGGCAGGGGATTATCAGATACCGGAGCTTACCGCACCGAAGGAGCCGGAGGGCGACCTGTTCAAGTGGGGGCTGATGAGGATGAATTACCTGAAGGACAACAGGAGGGGAGTTTACGCATCACTCCTGCTGAGAGGCAAGCTGAAGGAGCACTGCCTTCAGATACAGAGCCAGGCAGAGGAAATGATGGAGAACCTGACCTCGCAGATGATGAAGTCGGAGGACGTGACCGAAGAACTGAAGAAGTCGGATCAGATGTCATGGGTAGCGAAGATGAACTCAATCCAGAACAGAGCGGAGGAGATAGTCCGCTCCGATCTGATCTATACCCTGTAACCGGGGCGGACAGCTTCCATCAGTATTCATTATTTGATATGTTCCCGTCATATGAGGAACAGCTTGGAAAGATTGTAGCAGCGGATGTGCCACTTAAAGCCTCCGCTGCTATTTCTTTGTCCGAGGATCAGATAAATGAAATCTTGCGCACAGGTGGCGGCATGGAGAACAGCCGTAAAAGGATATACGCAAAATATATGGCTCATAAAAGCCCGGAGGAAATGGTTGATTTTCTGAAGATGGAATACCGTACTACCGGCAAGGGCTTTGATTTTGACGGTCAGGCTGTATCCGTATGGTTTGACAATGATGGAATGAAGGCAGGATATGGAAAGTCAGCCAAGACGAGAACGGTATTGTCGCTGGACTGGTCAGAGGTGGAAAGTCGCATCAGGAGCATGGTGCAAAACGGTACATACATGAGCCGTAATGAGGCATTTCTTGTGGATCAGACAGAACGACAGAGGGTAGCAGGGCTTATCTACTATTTCTTTCGTGATGGCATCGACGATATGCCCGAGTCGCTTTCCATCACCGGTAATAATTACCCGGACAGTGAAGCCCGCATCATGGAACTTTTATCCACGCATGAGGGCAGGGAGACTTTAGCGGCAGAGCTTGAGAAAGTACAGATTGATATTGAAAACGGTGACAGGTATATCCGCTGGAGATACGTCAAGGAGCCGGAGGAGCTTTTGGATGAGATAGCAGACCTTGATACCAAACGGCAGGAATATCCGCTTTCTGATGAAGTGCTTATCAAGAAAGAGAGCTTTATCACGCAGGATGAAATAGATGCGGTTCTAACAGGCGGCAGCGGTGTATCCGGCGGAAAACTTCGTATATACCAGCATTTTGAAAACGGATATGACAGCAAAGAAAACATAGCCTTTCTCAAAAAGGAATATGGCGAAGGGGGAAGATCCCACGCACTTATCGGTAACGATCAAAGTTGGGAAGATCACAATGCAAAGGGCATCAAGCTCTCAAAGGGAAGCATCATGCATCCATACGCTGAAATACGGCTTACCTGGAATGTGGTGGAGAAGCGTATCCGGGAGCTTATCGGGGATGATCTGTATCTGAACCGGGCAGAGAAAGAGGAGCTTGAAAAGCGGTATTTTGAACAGGAAGAGGAAGATGTTGCAGAAGAAACCGAGATTACAGAAGCACAGGAAATAGAAGAAGACCGCTATGTAGACGATGGTTTCCTTATTCCCGATGAAGCATGGGCGGAGGATAGCGAATGGCAGCCTGTGACGGATGATATGGGTGTCCCGTTTCTCAGGGAGGAGCGGGAGCTGTCAGCGGAAGTATATGATGCAGATGGTGAGTCGATTTCTGAGATTCCGCTAAATACGGAGTTTTTGGCAGAGACTTCGGAAGATCACGTTATGGATGAAATGATAGCATCCGCAAACGAGAACTACTCTGCTTCTGAGCCTGCGTTAAACTTCCATATAAATGATGAACATTTAGGCGAGGGCACTCCAATAGAAAAGTTCCGCAAAAACATGGATGCCATATATATGCTAAAGAAGCTGGAAAATGAAGGGCGGCAGGCTACACCAGAGGAACAGGATGTGCTTTCACAGTATGTTGGCTGGGGCGGTCTTTCGGATGCCTTTGATGAAAGCAAGCGTGATTGGAATATGCAGTATCAGGAGTTGAAGGTGGCACTTACACCGGAGGAATATGCTTCGGCAAGGGAAAGCACCTTAAATGCGCACTATACAAGCCCTGAAATCATCAGTGCAATATATGACGGATTGGAACAGATGGGCTTTTCAAAGGGAAATGTCTTGGAGCCGTCTATGGGTATCGGCAACTTCTTCGGCATGGTTCCTGACAGTATGAAAGATTCCAGATTATACGGAGTGGAGCTTGATTCCATCACGGGGCGTATCGCAAAGCAGTTATATCCACAGGCGGACGTGCAGATAAAGGGCTTTGAGGAAACAACCTATCCTAATGACTTTTTTGATGTTGCCATCGGTAATGTCCCATTCGGCGATTACAAGATAGCTGACCGTACTTATGACAAGTTGGGGTTTCAGGTGCATGATTATTTTTTTGCGAAATCGCTGGACAAAGTGCGTCCCGGTGGCGTGGTTGCTTTTGTGACGAGCAAAGGAACACTTGATAAGGCAAGCTCTCAGGCAAGAAAACATCTGGCGCAAAGGGCGGAGTTTCTCGGCGCAGTAAGGCTTCCAAACACAGCGTTTAAGGCAAATGCAGGCACTGAGGTGACTTCGGACATTATCTTCTTAAAGAAGCGTGACCGAATGGTGGATATCGAGCCTGACTGGGTACAGACAGGGGAAGATGAAAACGGCATTTCCATGAACCGCTTTTTTATCGACCATCCTGAGATGATACTCGGGAAAATGGAAATGGAGTCGGGACCTTTCGGAATGAGAAGTACCTGTGTGCCGGATGAAAGCAGACCGCTTAAAGACCAGCTTAATGATGCTATCAGAAGTATTGAGGGTCAGATAGAGCAGGCAGAGGAAGAAAGTCTTGATGATGAAATGGTGGGAGCTACGATACCTGCCGATCCGAATGTCAGGAATTTCAGTTATACCGTGGTAGATGGAGAGGTTTATTACAGGGAAAACTCCGTTATGAAGCCTGCGGATGTATCAGATACGGCAAAAGAGCGTATCAAGGGCATGGTGGCAATCAGAAACGCCACAAGGGAGCTTATTGATATGCAGATGGAAGAATATGGCGAGGATGATATCAGGCATAAACAGCAGGAACTCAGTGAATTATATGATTCCTTTACAAAGCAGTACGGAATTATCAACTCACAGGGAAACCGCAGAGCATTTTCGCAGGATTCATCATATTGTCTGTTATGTTCTCTTGAAAACATAGATGATAACGGCAACTTTGTCGGCAAGGCAGATATGTTCTATAAGAGGACGATCAAGCGGGCAGTGGCTGTCACGAGCGTGGATACGGCAAGCGAGGCACTGGCGGTGTCGCTGTCAGAGAAGGCGGGCGTTGACATTCAGCATATGTCACAGCTTGCAGGAAAAAGTGAGGATGAGATCATATCCGAGCTTGCTGGTGTCATATACAAAAACCCCGTGACGGAGAAATGGGAAACCGCTGACGAATACCTGTCGGGCAATGTCAGGGAAAAACTTCACATGGCAAGGACATTTGCAGAAAATCACCCGGAATATGCCATAAATGTGCAGGGGCTTGAGCAGGTGCAGCCAAAGGAGCTTGATGCTTCCGAGATTGAAGTGCGTATAGGTGCAACATGGATAGAGCCTAAGTTTATAGAGGACTTCATGCGTGACACCTTTGAGACTCCGGATTATCTTTTTAACCGTAATGTCATGGGTATTCAGTTTTCATCTGTTACAGGTGAATGGAACGTAAAGGGCAAGAATGCCGACTATGGTAATACGCTTGCCAACATGACCTATGGTACGTCAAGGGCAAACGCCTATAAGATATTGGAGGATTCCCTCAATTTAAAGGATGTGCGTATCTATGACACTATCATAGAAGATGGCAAGGAAAAGCGGGTGCTCAATAAGAAAGAGACCACCATAGCAAGTCAGAAACAGGAGGCGATAAGGGAGGCCTTTAAGGACTGGGTGTTCCGTGATCCTGAAAGACGGCAGTACCTTGTGGAGCGTTATAACGTGCTGTTTAATTCCATCCGTCCCCGAGAGTATGACGGCTCACACCTGACATTTCCGGGGATGTCACCTGATATAGAGCTTAAAGAGCATCAGAAAAATGCGGTTGCTCATGTGCTGTATGGCGATAATACCCTGCTTGCGCATTGCGTAGGTGCGGGCAAGACCTTTGAGATGGCAGCATCGGCAATGGAATCGAAAAGGCTGGGACTTTCACAGAAATCATTGTTTGTCGTGCCAAATCACTTAACAGAACAGTGGGCATCGGACTTCCTGCGGCTTTATCCCGGGGCTAACATCCTTGCCGCAACAAAGAAGGATTTTGAACCGGCAAACAGGAAGAAGTTCTGTTCCCGAATAGCTACGGGCGATTACGATGCTGTTATTATCGGGCACTCACAGTTTGAGAAGATACCGCTGTCAAGGGAGAGGCAGATTGCCGTGATTGAGCGTCAGATTGACGAGATCGAAGAAGCTATTGCGGAAATGAAAGCTGCTCATGGTGAGAGATATACCATAAAGCAGATGGAGAAATCCCGCAAACAGCTTACTGTCCGCCTTGAAAAGTTAAATGACCAGACAAGGAAGGATAATGTGGTCACGTTTGAGGAACTGGGCGTGGATCGTCTATTTGTGGATGAAAGCCAGGCGTATAAAAATCTCTTTCTTTATACAAAGATGCGTAATGTTGCTGGCATCGCACAGAGTGAGTCACAGCGTTCATCGGATATGTTCGCAAAATGCCAGTATCTTGACGAGATCACGGGCGGCAGGGGTGTAACCTTTGCTACAGGAACGCCTATCAGCAATTCCATGACAGAGCTTTATACCAATATGCGCTATCTGCAATATTCTACATTGCAGAAGCTGGGGTTAGGGCAGTTCGATGCATGGGCGGCATCCTTTGGGGAGAGCCAGACGGCGATAGAGTTATCTCCCGAGGGAAGCGGTTATCGTGCCAAGACGAGATTTGCGAGGTTCTTTAACCTGCCGGAGCTGGTATCTCTTTTTAAGGAAGCTGCGGATATTCAGACAGAGGACATGCTTAATCTGCCTGTGCCGGAAGCAGAGTATGAAAACGTGGTACTCCCGCCAAGTGTGTATCAGAAAAAGATGGTGGAGTCGCTTGCGGACAGGGCGGAAGCCGTGCGAGACAGGAGGGTGGATTCGTCCGTCGATAATATGCTTAAGATCACGAATGACGGAAGGAAGCTGGCACTTGACCAGAGGCTTATGAACGAGTTTCTGCCACCTGATGAAAACTCAAAGACGGCAGCCTGCGCAGACAGGGCTTTTGACATATGGAAAGCAACTGCTGACAAAAGGTGTGCGCAGCTCATATTCTGTGATCAGTCTACACCAAAAAATGATGGGAGGTTCAATGTATATGATGACATAAAGAACAGGCTTATAGAAAAGGGTGTCCCGCCGGATGAGATTGCATTTATCCATGATGCGAATACGGAGATAAGAAAAGCGGAGCTGTTTGCAAAGGTAAGAAGTGGGCAGGTCCGTTTTTTGCTTGGTTCAACACAGAAGATGGGTGCAGGAACTAATGTACAGGACAGGCTTATAGCCCTGCATCATCTGGACTGCCCGTGGAGACCGTCAGACCTCTCACAGCAAGAAGGGCGCATCTTGCGGCAGGGCAACACCAATCCGAAGGTCAAGATTTTCCGTTATGTCACAGAGAATACCTTTGACAGCTATTCATGGCAGCTTATCGAGAACAAGCAGCGTTTCATCGGGCAGATCATGACAAGCAAATCCCCGGTACGCTCTTGCGAGGACATAGACGAGGCGGCTCTTTCCTATGCAGAGGTCAAGGCACTTGCGACAGGTAATCCATATATTAAGGA
Source organism: Lachnospiraceae bacterium (assembly GCA_045131145.1). GTDB lineage: Bacteria > Bacillota > Clostridia > Lachnospirales > Lachnospiraceae > UBA2868. The sequence goes on from JBGUQP010000224.1 coordinate 6,990, forward strand.
GAAGATGGATCTGGATATACAGGTGTCAAAGCTGAAGCTGATGAAGGCAAACCACACAAGTCAGAAGTACAGGCTGGAGGATAACATTACACAGAATTATCCGAGGCAGATATCCGCATTATCTGAAAGGGTAGCGGGATATGAGAAGGATATTGCCATGTTTGAGGCAAATAAGCCTGTGGATAAGGACGCTTTTTCCATGATGGTAGGCGGAAAGGTCTACGATGAAAGGAAAGAAGCAGGTGCGGCTATCATAGCCATGTGCCGGGAAATACACGGTATCAATAATACTGCTGAAATCGGCGAGTACATGGGTTTCAAGATGTCAGCTACTTTTGATGCTTTTAATAACCGGTATGTCCTTACTGTTAAAGGCAGCATGGCGCATGATATGGAAGTAGGTACGGATGAAAGCGGAAACGTGACACGTATCAATAACCTGCTTGCCGGAATGGAGTCGAAGCTTGATGAAGCAAAAATGAAGCTTGAGAATGTGGAGCATCAGCTTGAATCCGCAAAGATCGAGGTGAATAAGCCTTTTGAAAAAGAGCAGGAGCTGGCGGAGAAGCTGGAGAGACTGTCAGAGCTTAACGCTCTCCTTAACATGGATGAAAAGGGTGACGATGCGATAACTCTTGATGAGGAAGCTGATGCAAATCACAATGGCGTACCGGATGCCGATCTGAATAGCAATGGTATTTCGGATATGAAGGAGGAAGAAGTCTGTGAGGTATGCGGAGCAGATACTTCCCACGATGATGATGCCCCCGTAGTTAAAGATGGTATTATCCCCGAAGAAGAATCAAGGGAGAACAACCCTGTAATTCCTGTTATCGGGGGAAAACCGTCTGTCCTTGCGAAGCTAAAGGTGATGCAGGGTGTGGCTGCGGGTAACGTAGTCTATCAGCAGGTAAACGGCGTACAGCAATATGCAAGGGAAGCATTATAAAAATCGTTAGCAGGCGGTGAGGGAAACCTTGCCGCTTTTGCTATCGGGAAAGGAGAGAACATGCAGGATGAGATAAACAACAAGGTTGTGGCACTATCCGTCAGTACGGGAAAGACCGGCGCAAGGATGACCGCTGCAATGCTTAAAGCTGCCATGCGTAAATTTCTGCACAGCCAGAAGCAGCTTACGAGAAGAACAAAGCCGGACCATAAGGTTGGAAAGCAGAGCGTAAAGCAACTCATGAAGCAGAATACGGGGCTTTCCAATATCGAGATTACGGATCAGAATATCAGATCTTTTGAGCGTATTGCCAATAAATACGGCATAGATTACTCGCTCAAAAAGGATATGAATGCTGAAAAGCCCCATTATATCGTGTTTTTCAAGGCAAGGGATGTAGATGTGATGACGAAGGCATTTGAGGAATATACTGCAAAATCCTTAAGGCGTGACAAGAAGCCGTCTATCAGACAGAAGCTGAAGCATTACATTTCACAGAGTGTTGCGCAGGATAAGGATCGTCAGAAGACGAGGCAGAAAGACAGGGGGATGCAGCTATGAAGATAAATACAAAGGATATAAAAAAGAAGCTCATTCCCCTGTTGCCTTATGCGGTTATCGGGTATATGGCAGACAAGGTGAGCTGGCTGTACCGTAATGTCACGGGTGACGGGGTGGTATATAAGTTCATGAATACCATTAAGTATTTTTCATATGGCTTCAAGAATCCCCTGCCAAGCATACATCCTATAGACCTTGCGGTGGGACTGGCTGCGGGGGCAGGCATATTCGGATACCTGAAATACCGGAAGAAGCATTCCAAAAAATACCGGCAGGGCATGGAATACGGTTCTGCCAGATGGGGAACACCAGAGGATATAAAGCCTTTTGTGGATGGAGATCCACAGAAGAATATCCTGCTCACGAAAACAGAAAGCCTTACCATGAACAGCCGTCCGTCAAAACCGAAATATGCCAGAAATAAGAACGTGCTTGTAATCGGAGGCAGCGGTAGTGGCAAGACGAGATTCTTTGTGAAACCACAGCTCATGCAAATGCACAGTTCATATTGCGTCACAGACCCGAAAGGACAGATCCTGGTCGAGTGCGGCAGGATGCTCCAGAAGGGCGGGTATGAGATCAAGGTGCTGAACACGATCAATTTCAAAAAGTCGATGCACTATAACCCATTCATGTATATCCGCTCGGAGAAGGATATTTTGAAACTGGTCAACACGATCATAGCCAATACCAAAGGCGAGGGAGAAAAGAGTTCCGAGGATTTTTGGACGAAATCTGAGAAGCTGTTGTATCAGGCTTACATAGGCTACATCTGGTATGAGGCACCAGACGAGGAGAAGAATTTCTCTACTCTTCTTGAATTTATCAACGCATCAGAGGTCAGGGAGGATGATGAAAACTATAAGAACGGCATTGACCTGATGTTTGATGAACTGGAAGAAAGAGACCCGGATCACTTTGCAGTAAGGCAATACCGCAAATATAAATTAAGTGCCGGCAAAACGGCAAAAAGTATCATGATTTCATGCGGTGCGAGGCTTGCTCCCTTTGATATAAAGGAGCTTCGTGACCTTATGAGTTATGACGAGCTAGAGCTTGATCTCATGGGTGACAGGAAGACGGCTCTTTTTGTGATCATATCTGATACGGATGATACTTTCAATTTTGTCGTGAGTATCATGTACACCCAGCTTTTCAATTTACTGTGCGACAGGGCGGATGATCTCTATGGAGGAAGGCTTCCTGTTCATGTGCGGGTACTTGCTGATGAGTTTGCGAATATCGGGCAGATACCTAAGTTTGAAAAGCTGATTGCCACTATAAGAAGCCGTGAAATATCGGCTTCTATTATTTTGCAGTCACAGAGCCAGCTAAAGTCCATATATAAGGATAATGCTGACACGATATCCGGTAACTGCGATACCACGCTGTTTCTCGGAGGCAAGGAGCCTACGACCTTAAAGGAAATGTCGGAAATGCTCGGCAAGGAGACCATAGACCTTTACAACACTTCCGATACCAAGGGCACGAGCAGGAGCTATGGTATCAATTATCAAAAGACAGGCAAGGAGCTTATGAGCAAGGATGAGATAGCTGTCATGGATGGCGGCAAGTGCATCTTGCAGGTCAGGGGCGTTCGTCCGTTTCTTTCGGACAAATATGATATTACAAGCCATCCGAGATACAAGGAGCTTTCAGATTATAACGAGAAGCTGGCATTTGATATTGAAAAATATGTAAGCAGGCGGCTGACCCTTAGAAGTGATGAGGTTGTTGAAGTCCATGATATTGAGGTGGGCGATGCTGATATAGCAGCAGAAGAAACAACGGATGCAGGAGAGAGCGCATGAGCCGAGACAGGCGGAAAGGAGCAGGCATGAGGATACGGTCTCCCACTTAAAGAATAATTACAACTGAATATGGAACTGATGTAGGAAAGAGCGATTTGCATTTGGGATATGCAGTCGCTCTTTTTTGTTTTCACAACGCAAGACCCGGACAGATTCACATGATAAAGGAGGATAACCAAAAGCGCAGTTAGATGGCGTCGGTTCCGATGCTTTCTATGTTTGGGTCTTGCTATTCGGACACTATAAATATAATCTGCGTTTTTGGTTTTAAGAAGAACTATGGCTTTTTTCAATTCGGCGGTTGATGTATTACAGACACTCGTTACAGCACTTGGCGCAGGACTCGGAATTTGGGGCGTTATCAACCTTATGGAAGGGTATGGCAACGACAATCCCGGCGCTAAATCACAAGGGATGAAACAGTTGGTCGCAGGAGGTGGAGTAGCACTTATCGGGACTACGCTGGTTCCCCTTCTTTCCGGTCTTTTCGGTTAATGGAGTAACGGTTTATGGGCAGGCTCCCGTTCTTTGGGAGCCGTAAGTCCCGCACACGAAGGAGGTAAAGGAAGTGTTTGATTTATTTGAACAGATAGAGCAGGCGATACATGACATGCTTGTAAGCTTCATTCTTTCTAACCTCACCGGAATGTTTACTGATGTGAACGAAAAGACGGGCACCATAGCATCGGAGGTAGGGCAGACACCGCAGGGATGGAATGGTGGCATATTTTCCATGATACAGAACCTTTCTGATTCCGTGATAGTCCCCATAGCGGGAATGGTAATAACCTTTGTTCTCTGCTATGAGCTTATCTCCATGATAACAGAGCGGAATAATATGCACGACATTGATACATGGATGTTCTTCAAATGGTTTTTCAAGGCTTTCATAGCGGTATGGCTTGTGACCAACACTTTTAATATCGTGATGGCTGTATTTGATGTGGGGCAGCATGTGGTGAGTTCGGCAGCCGGAGTGATCGGATCGGACACGGCTATAGATGTAAGCTCCGTGACATCCAGCATGGAAGCGGCAATGGAGAACATGGAGCTTGGGGAGCTGGTTCAGCTTGCCATAGAAACCCTGGTGGTATCCATGTGCATGAAGATCATATCCATCCTGATCACCGTGATCCTTTATGGAAGGATGATAGAGATATATGTTTATTCTTCTGTTGCACCGATACCGTTTGCAACCTTTACCAACAGGGAGTGGGGAAGCATAGGAAACAGCTATGTTAAAGGCTTGCTGGCTCTGGGATTTCAGGGATTCTTCATCATGGTGATCGTCGGCATATATTGTGTGCTGGTAAATCAGATGACAGTATCCGACAATGTTCATTCATCGCTTTTTTCAATAGCGGCATATACAGTGCTTTTATGTTTCGCATTATTCAAAACAGGCTCCATATCCAAGACGGTATTCGGGGCGCATTAAGGGAGGTGGTCAGATGGCATACGTGCAGGTACCAAAGGATCTTACAAAGGTTAAGCAGAAAGTGGCATTAAACCTTACGAAGCGGCAACTGGTATGCTTCTCGCTTGCCGGAGTTGTGGGCGTACCGTTTTATCTTCTGACAAAGGGGATTCTGGGAAGCACCTTATCGGCAAGCATCATGGTGGTCATTTTGCTGCCGTTCTTTTTGTTTGCAATGTATGAAAAGGACGGGAGACCTTTGGAAAAGGTGCTTTTTGATATTTACAAACAGAAATTCTTAAGACCCGGAATAAGGACATATCAGACAAACAACATTTACGGGAAGTTACAGGATGAAATCTATGAGAAGGAGGTACTCGGAATTGGACGGGATGATTATAAAAAAGCCG
>JBGUQP010000225.1:0-4581 GCA_045131145.1 Lachnospiraceae bacterium
CCCCGGCACCTTCACACCCGTAAGTTTCTTATCGGCATCGGTTATCACGGCATAACTGCGGTCTCCGTTATTCTTTATCTCATAATATAATCCCGTTTCTTCGTCGTATCCTCTCATACTCTGTCCCTGTCACATCAGCTCTGAGCTAAAGTGTCACATTTTAATTTCAAACCGGTCATTGTGTGAATTCAACCAGTTCCTTTATCTCATCCTTAAGAACCGATGTACGTTCCTCAAGCATCATCTCATCCTTGTATTTCATATATTCATCACATCCGTAACGGGCTATAAATCTTGAAGTGTATGAATTGACGGTCATCTCGGTGACCAGGATGAGCATTTCGTTGCCTTCCTTAAAGGCCCTGCCCGCAAAGTCAAACAGGTACGAAAGTTCTTTCTTAAGTTCTTCGCTCCTTCCCTTCACTAGGGCGAGCTCACTGTTGTACTTATCCTTTACCCTTTCGAAGGGCTCATCGGACTTAAGGGCATCCTTATATGCCTCCTCAAGGAAGCGGACGCTCAGTCTCTTTATCCTTTCATCCTCCTTGGATACGGCGGATGCTTTTTTCAGGGCACGCAGGTCCTTGTTTATCTTATCGGTTATTGACAGCATCGCGGCAAGTACATCCTCATCTCCGTCATCATCGTTAAGCTCCGGTGCGGGGAGTGACTTTGCCTTAAGCTGCTTAAGATAGGGATTAAGGGCGATAAGGTAATCGGTATTCACAAGGCAGTTCCTGATATCCGAGATCACCCGGTCCATAAGCATGGACAGGAGCGACAGGCGCTCATCAAAGGAAGCTGCCCCGGCCCTTTCAATGATCTCATCCATCACCACACCTTTAAGGATCTCCTCGACATGGTAATCCCTCTTGTATTTATTATAGAGCTCATAGTAGGCGGCGAATTCCTTAACGACAGAATCATTCCTTATATACTGGTCAATGAGGGTCTCATCAACCGCCAGTCCGGCCCCTTCGTAGAGCTTTAAGATCTCGGACAAGTCCTCCCATCCCCTTGCGGTCACGTAAGCCCTGCCGTTAACCGTGTTCTCTATTAAATAGAAGTAATCCCTCTTAAGATCAAGGAAGGAAAGGATTGCCGGATGCATTGAATTATCCAGGGCGTACTCCTTCCAGACCCTGTAATCGGCAACGACATTCATCACCTTGAGCCTGTCAAGGACCGCAACGTCGAATTCCCTGACGGCCTTGTTGAACTCAGGCGGATTCCCGGCCGTTACTATGACCCAGCCGTCCGGAACCTGGTGGCGGCCGAAGACCTTATACTGAAGGAACTGGAGCATGGACGGAGCAAGCGTCTCCGAAACGCAGTTTATCTCATCAAGAAAGAGGATGCCCTCCCTGATGCCCGTTTCCTTCATGGTATCGTAGATACTTGCAATGATCTCGCTCATGGTATACTCGGTTACGTCATACTCAAGACCTTCGAATTCCTCGTGTTTGATAAAGGGAAGACCTATGGCCGACTGCCTTGTATGGTGGGTCATCGAATAGGACACAAGGGCAATATTAAGCTCCTGGGCTATCTGCTCCATGATGGCGGTCTTGCCGACACCAGGTGCACCCAGTAAGAATACCGGCCTCTGCCTTACAACCGGGATCACATACTCCCCGAATTCCCCCTTGCTTAAGTATAAGCTGACTGTCTGCTTGATATAATCCTTGGCCTGTTTTATGTTCATACTTCCTCCAAAATGTGACAGTTTAGCTCTGAGCTAATGTGTCACTTTTTTCTGTTACGTCTGCATCAATCTCTACCCGGATCCCCCACCAGGGTACTTCGGGCCGCTTCAGATCCTGTCTGACAAATACAAACATGGTGTCGTAATCGGGCGCCTTGCCGGGATAGATCCCGTATCCGTCGGTAAAATAGATAAGTCCCTTGAAGTTTTCGAATTCCCTGTCCTCTATAAGGGAATCCACGTAATCAAAGGCCGGCCGGAAGTCCGTACCCCCGTAGCCCGTAAGCTTTCCCTTCTTTATGAAGTCCTCAAAATCCTTATCCGACCCGATCTTTACATCCTGCCTTACTTCCGAGTCACACTGGATTATGTGGACATTTATCTTATCCGAGAAGGATTCCGTACTTTTAAGTATATCATATGTGGTCCGAAGGAAGGCCCTGACCGTCGACCCCATGCAGGATGCCGAGGTGTCAATGACTATGGCAAAATCACGCACCCTTCTCTCATCCTTATATTCCAGCGGTTCTATAAGGGGCATGTTATCGTAATGCTCAAGCCCGTAGGTATAATAAATGTAGTCAAATTCATCATCGTTTATCTTAAGCTCCTCGCCCATAACGGCAAACCGCTCAAGCATCTTCTTATAATCGTATTTCTGTGCCGCTGCCCCCTCAAGGTTTTTTATAAGGCTCTCCGAACGGGCGCCTGACTTTGAAAAGGTCGAAAGATCGGTCTTAAGGCGCTGTGTTATCTTCTTCCAGGCTTCCTCTGATATCTCATAGTCCTGTGTTTTTGCCCAGTAGATATGCCGGTCCCTTGCAAAGAGACTGCCGATCCTTATACGATCCTTCTTCGCCAGAGGATTAATAAGGAAATATTTATACAGCCGCTCGGCACTCAAGAAGCCGACCTCTTTGGTAAAGTTCCTTATGATCCACTGCCTGTCGGCATCGTCATGAAGGGCCAGTGAGGGCAGGTCCAGTTCCAGGATCACATTCTCTACGGCAATATCCACCGCGATATCCCACTCGTCGGTATTAAGTTTATCATAGTCAAAGGGATGGTCAAAAACAAGATGCAGGAGGCTGTGAAGGAGCATCCTCACCGGAAGGTTCTCATCCTCAAGGAAGCTCTTAAGAACATAGCCCGAGTCATAGAAGAAGTGCTCACCATCTGTCGCCGCACCGAACAGGCCCTTCTTTTCTTCACTCTTTAGGCGGTTAAGGGCAACGTCCATAAAACGCATGTTGACGATAATGGTGTCCGATGCAAGGGATATGAGCTCGGCGGCTTTTTTTGATATCTGTTTGTCTTTGTTATCTGTCATAACATATTTATTATACACCAAATATGTAAGAATTACTCCGTAATTCTCTTAATACGCTCGCCGCTGAGGCATCATAAGGAATCCACCGCAAGCGGTACCCCTTATGATATACAGAAGAAGCAGATGCCCTTAACACCTGCTTCTTCCCATCCTATTATTTCCCTTGTTACCTTCAAAAGGATCCCCTCACCCTTAGAAGGCCTTCCTCTGTATTTTAAATCCGCGTTCCTCAAGTTCGTCCTGAAACATCTGCAGTTGGATCACGACGATGGAAATCGCGAACAATACAGCACATATAATGCATATAGTGCGTACAAAAGCTGTTGCATGGATCATACATACAAGGAGAAGTATAACCAACAGGATCCCGCATAACTCACAGACCCTTGTAACTCCCCTGAATTCCGCACGCGACATTCTGTGCATTCTAACGGGCGATGTCAGGATCGAATAAGCTGTCCTCTTGAGGTTCCTCTTCATCCTTTTCCTGCGTCTCGCCCTTTTCTGCTCTGCAGTCATATATGTAACCCTCCCCAAATACTGTTTAACAGCCTTAGCTGTTAACCTTGATAAATCCCTCGTATGCCTTCTTAAGCATACCTTCTATCTCACCTTCGTCCATGTCAACACGCCTGCTGACTACGAGTGTTGCGACACCGTGCGTGAACATCCAGACCATCCTGAACACTTCCTTCTTCATCTCTTCGGTAAGCTTCTCGGTTCCCGGAAGGTTCTCAAGCAGTTCTCCCATATCTCCCTGCTGGAGAAATTCGTGGATATCACCGGTATCATATTCGTCAATGTCCGCAATTAACTTAAACAGGAACTTTTCCTGCTTCGCAAGCTCAATATAGGCCATACCCATTGACAGGTATACGGGCTTACCCTTAACCCGGGCCTTAAGCATGTGGTCTGAAAACAGCTCGGCGCTCTTATAGAACAGATCTTCCTTAAGCATTTCCATGTTCTCATAAGCGCGAAAGATAGGTTGTGTCGAACTGCCAAGACGCTGCGCAAGCTTTCTTGCGGTGACGTTCTCAAATCCGCATTCCCGCGTCATCTCAAATGCTGCGTTAAGCACCATGACCCGCGAGACTCTCTCTTTTGGCGGCATATGTTTTCCCTCTTATTAATAGTTGGCCCCGGTTCCCTAATCCGTTGCCTCTCCCCTTTACTGCCCCCGGATCATTACCCCATCTGAACCGGGAACATGATGCAAAAACGCTGATATGTATCGCGGTTATGCATCCTCGTTATATAACGATGTTATTATATTATGTGAACTTAAAGCTTGTCAAGGGGGTTTAAACAATATTTTGTATATTTTTCTGTTTTTTTTAATTATTTTAACAACATCTATGTTGAAATTTTTAATAAAAATGTATACACTTTAGAAGGAAAATACAAAAATCGGAGAATTTTTATGGAGAATTTGGAAGTTCTTACTTTATACAAGCTCATAATCCTGTATATGCGCGGCAAGGTTGACTATTCGCACACCAAGAGCCAGGTGTTTGACTTTATGCTGGATAAGAATTATACGGAT
>JBGUQP010000226.1:0-5516 GCA_045131145.1 Lachnospiraceae bacterium
CCGCCTTCATCATCATCTTCTCCGTCATGTGCTATATCGTGTGACGGGTAAACATATATTTTATCGTCAAAAACGTGTGCTGAAGGATCAGCAGTAAAAATATGGGTGACAAGTGGTGTTCTTTGTTTCATGATCATTCTCCTTATATACTGGGCTGACTATATCATATATCATATCACAAAGCGCTCTTCATGGCAGTAATTACTTTCAATACAGAGCAAAATAAAAGAAACCTCTTTCTATCGTATGGTGCTTGAACGCTTTATCACATACGGCCATACACATATGCCGAAAAGCACCATTATAAAACGGGCTGCCATATTGCCCCAATGACTGCCGAATGCGGCAACAATGGTAGCAGGACCAAATAATTCCTTCCAGGCGAACATGATAGCCACACCAAGGAACGTAAGCATCGGCAATTCACGGGCTCCTGCCGGGATATCATAGTGAAGATAGTGTCTGTCAACAAAACTGCCGATCATTAATCCCAGGAAAGCTCCGCAGGCCTTAAATGAGTCATTCATCATTTTATTGGGATCCACCAGAAGCTTTCCATCCACATAATCCATGGGATACGGCTTTAACAGGATGTATACCAGAGTCAGTATAACTGCGATGATCCCAACCAGTGTCAGTATATCCGTAAGTTTTTCATTTCCTTCAATTTTCTTCTGCACCATACCCACGATCCAGATTATGAGAATTGATTCGGTCATTGCCACTATTACATCCTGAGGAGTATGTACTCCGAGAAAATTCCTTGAAAAGCCGGTCAGCAGGATCAGAACAACGCACAATATGGAAAGCCACTTTCTTTTATCTTTTTGCCAAACCGAAACTGTGCCGTAGATGACCGTGGAAACCATAGTATGTCCGCTCGGGAATGAATAGCCCGTTGCCGCGACCTTGGAATCACCTGCCGGTTCGATCAGATCGGAACGGATCCATGGCCTGTAAGCACAAACCGTCAGTTTGATGATCCCGTTTAACAACTCGCCTATGCCCCAGGACGTAATAAAACGGTATCCCCACTTCTTATCCGCACACCATAAAATGACAAACGGAAGAAACGGCATGACATCTACCGCGAACTTTGAGAGTGAATTGAAAAATTCATCGAATACGCCTCCGGTTGCATTTCTTAAATCCTGAAGCCATAATAAATATTGGATATCCATCCTGTTACACTCCTTTCATCCCGATACCTGATCTCATCAGTTTTTTATTCATTGTAGTATATTTCGTATTCTTTCCCAAAAAGCATCTACTTCCGTTTCCTTGGTTCCCCAGGCCGTCACAAGCCGTACAGGTATCATCCCGTCTTTTTCAGGCGCCCACTCATAGAAAAAGAACTCTTTTTTAAGTTCACGGACCACATCCGTGGGAAGTATGGGAAAAATCTGATTTGTTTGTGAATCGCTGAAAAACCGTATACCTATTTCCGTTAAGTTTTTCCTCAGTTTCTCTGCCATTCTGTTGGCGTGTGCAGCCATTGAAAAATAAATACTGTCCGCCCCTCCGTCAAGAAGAGCCTCAAACTGAACACCTATAAGCCTTCCTTTTGCCAGCAGTCCGCATTGGCGCTTCATCATAAAACGGAAATGGTCATTGATCTGTTTGTTTCTTATGACCAGCGCCTCCCCAAACAGGGCACCGTTTTTGGTACCTCCCAAATAAAAAGCATCACAGAGCCCGGCAAGTTCTTTCAGGGACAGGTCGTTTGCCGTACAGGTAAGTGCCGAAGCCAGCCTGGCACCATCCACATAAAAAAGCATATCCTTCTCCCTGCATTTTTCAGCCAGTGCTTTCATCTCTGCCTTACTGTAGATCGAACCGATCTCTGTTGGCTGGGATATATAGACCATTCTTGGCAGAGGCGTATGCTCGTCTTCATATTCTTCCCATGCACTGTCGATAAGTTCGGGAGTCAGCTTCCCGTTAACACCATTCACTGTCACAATACGATGTCCCGTTGCTTCCACACCTCCGGTCTCATGGAAATATGCATGACCGGTCCTTACGGCAATAACCGATTCGTAGGGTTTAAGGCTTGCTGCAATGACTGTTACATTGCAGGGGGTACCGCCAACCATCATATGGACATCACAGTCTTCTCTACCTATAAGGTCTCTGATCATCTCTCCTGCATGCTCGCAATGACCGTCAAGCCCGTAACCGTCCGTATGCTCCATATTCGTCATCATTAAAGCTTCCATCACCTTGGGATGTGCTCCCTGACTGTAATCCGACCTGAAGTAGATCACTTATTTATCCTCCGTGCTCCGTCCCACCCGTTCATCCTGATGATCCCTTTTACGTTCTCGCTGTATGAGATATATTCATATATTTATCAGATATTAATTTCGTTCAATAATATACCCTATTAATCTTACGCGTCAACTTTTACGGATCATTACCGGATGGTTTTTTCGGATACCTGTTCTACTCTTTCAGCCGCCTCTTTCGGAGTGATACTGCCAAGGGCCAGATCCTTTAATGCGTCGCATACGGCAAGGCTTATATCTTCGTATTTGATCCCCCTTGGCCCTGCAACATTCGTTTTTCCGTTCTTAATTATATAGTCAAGATTTTTCTTACCGTCATCACCAAGTCCCCTGACATTAACCTCCATATCGGACAGGGACGGCATATATTCAAGATACTGATTAACCAGAAGCTCCTGCCCCTCACCTACAAGATAGGCCATAAACTTAAATGCTGCCTCCTTCTGCCTTGATTCCGGATTAAGACAGAGAATAACATCCGCATTTGCCGTAACCGGAGCCACCTTACCGTCATCGTTCCAGTCTATGAGGAAAACATCATGATCCGCTCCTTCGGCGTCAAAGTTACGTCGTGTTTTTTCGTCGCTTACCGTGTACATATTCATGGCCCAGGACCCGTTTGTAAACATGGGGATGGTCCCGTCCTTCTGAAACATGTCATTTACCGTATCATATATCGGCATATTTATGGCCTTATCCTGGAATACTCCGTTACCGAAGGACTCCTGCCATATTCTGAAGGACTCGATGATCGGCTCCGATTCAAAGGAAGCCCTGCCCTCTATTGCATCGTAGAGGGCGTCCCTGTCAACATCGGCCGCTATAGACATCCACATATCAAGGTTCATCCATGAATCCTTAGCACCGATCGATAAGGGCTGCTGTCCGTTCTCACGGAGTATCCTGCAGGTCTCCTGCATTTCCCTGTAGTTTCGGGGAACTTCTAAGCCGTAACTTTTAAGCATATTTACATCAGCCCACATATAGCCTGCGTATGTCTGTCCAAGCGGCAGCCCGTAAACCTTACCGTCACTGTCCCTTACGCTCTCCATGCATGAATCAAGGAATCTGTCCTGCCAATCCCTTCCCCAGGTGTTTTCGCAGTAAGGTGTCAGTTCCTCCTCAAACAATCTGAATACATCAAAGGCCGAACCCGAGCTTATTCCGTATATGTCAGGCCCGTTCTCCCCTATAAGCTCCACACGCATATGCTCCTGATAGGCAGCCGATCCGATAAAACCGTAATCCACGTGAATATCGGGGTTTTCTCTTTCGAAATCGTCTATGATCCTGTAGATCGGGCTGCCGGGACCGGAATCGGATGGATTCCAGGTACGGAAGGTTATGGTGGTTTTTCCGTCCTGCCCGGTTGTATTGCAGCCCGAAACAGATACAAGGCTTATGATCACAGATAAAAGAAGCAGTGTAACTTTTTTTACAAACATATCTCCTACCCCACTAACATCCGTACTTTAAACTTATCATCTTCGGCAATATACCTGATCTCGCTTCCGGTCTTTTGTGCAAAATCAAGTACGCTCCTTGTTCCGATGCCGTGTCCTTCTTCCTTCGAAACAGGGTGTCCGTCTTCGTCAAGCTCCTGTTTTCCGTCGCAGGAATTGACTATCTCCAAAAGGAGCTGCTCCTTAAACCTGGCTGTGACATCGATAAAACGGTCGGATTCGGGAAGCTTTTCGCAGGCATGTATGGCATTTTCCAGAAGGTTGCTTATCGCTATCGCAAGCTGCATCTCATCAACTCCGGTATCATAGGGAATATTGGCGGATACCGTCACTCTTATATTATTCCGCTCGGCCATCGTGACATAATGCATGAGCGCTGCATTGACTGTCGTATTCTCGCAATACCGTTTACTTGAACGGGGCTCCTGGGACAGGCGCTCTTTAAGGCATTTTACCGCTTCGTCAGTTTTTCCGTCCTGTATAAGGGACAGAATAAGGGCCTCAAAATGTCTCCTGTCATGCCGCATGGTCCTGTCCCGGCTTAACTGTTCTTCGGTAGCATTGAGGCGCTCTTTCATGCTGTTTGCGGCCATCTCCAAAATGGCGGCGTCTGACTTTAACTGATACTCTCTCTGCTTCAAAACGGTTGTATCAACGAGGGCATACAGTTTTCCGATGACCTCGCCGTCGGCGGACAGCTCTTTTTCTTCGGGCCTGTAATACCTGTCACCCACTGCCACGGTATCGCCCCTTATTATTGCCCCGCGCAGACTGTTAACAACGCTCTCCGCATCCTTCGTGATCTCAGGATACAGCTCCCTTACATGTTCGTTGTAGTAGCGCACCTTTCCGTTTTCATCCAGGGCAATGACACCCTCCGAGAGCCTGTCGACAATGTAATCCCTGGCCATATCTATAACTCCGAGCAGGTTGTACCTGAATATGGCAATATACATGGAAACTGTGATAGCCATATTGCCGATAACAGAGATATCAAAGTAGTATGTAACGAAGAAAACGTGGGCTATCTGCAGAACATAAACAACGGCCGAAATAAGAAAGCCTCCGATTATGATAAATACGCGCTTTCTTGCGATTTTGCCCTTATGGTTTCTTACGGATCTTATGAGAAAGCAGAGAACGATACAGATAATGACGACCTGATATTGCATAAACATTTTATATACAATACCGTTTCTGTGAAGAAGAACCGGGAACATTCCGCTCCTGTCGAACCAGATCTTCGAGTAATACAGGGCATGATCTTTCAGGAAAAAAACAAATAAATAAACTGCTAAATTGATAAGTGCAAGTACCCTTGGAACAACATCGGATATCCTGACATGACACAGCTCGATCGTAAACATGAACAGGGAAAACACGATCCAGACTCTCCCCGCATACGAAAACTTAAGTGCAGCAATATAGGCATCCTCTGTTTTCGACAGCATCTTCAGAAGATATCCCGTATTGTTTATAAGCATTGCGATACAGTTAAGGAACAGATATGCATGAAGCTTATTCTTTAAGTTCTTAAAAACAATAAAAGCCTCATATAGCATTGCGAACAGGCTTAAACCGATCGCTGTCAAAAGAAAAAAACGCATAACTTACCCCTCAATTTGAGCCATGGGGACGGAGTTATAGGCTCATTATTCGATAACCTTCTTGGGCCACTTACATATTCCCACTTCGAGTGCTCGCTCTTCCTTCAGATGGAAGTCCGCATATTTACAGTACCAGCAGCCCTTAATGCTTGGGATCG
>JBGUQP010000227.1:0-7689 GCA_045131145.1 Lachnospiraceae bacterium
TGTTCGCCTCGATCTCCTTAATGTATCCGCCCCTGTTCCACATCAGTATCACTACTTCCTTATTATCTGCGGATCTGGAGGTTAACTTAAGCTTGGCATGGACCCCTTCATTCATATACATGATACCCCGGTTGGGGTTCACTTCCTCTTCTATAAAGAATCCGGGTTTGTCGAACCCTTCTCCAAAGGGAAGAAGCTTCTCGTAAGCCTCCTGCAGTTTACCTATATTGGATTCGGTAAACTTTGAGGGAGCAAGGACAAAGTCACTGTCATCGGCACTTACCTCTTCCCTGACGAAGTCTTTTGCAATACTCTCTGTCATACGTCGCCTGAATTCATCGAGGTTTTCAGCCCTTATGCTGAGGCCGGCCGCCTTGGGATGTCCGCCGAAGACTTCAAGCAGGTCAGCACATTCCGTAAGCTTTTCATATATATTGATGCTGTCGGTTGATCTGGCTGAACCCTTATATATTCCGGGCCTGTCCGATCTGCCAAGAACGATCACGGGAACCCCGTAATCTTCCTTTATCCTGCCCGCGGTAAGTCCGTTTATTCCCTCCTTCAGGCTCTCATCCGCTATCAGTATAAAGGGGTCATCTCCGTATCCGCCCGATTTTATTATCTTTTCGCATTTTCGCGCATCTTCTTCGGTCAATGACTTTCTCGTTTCATTGATTTCGGCCATCTGCCTTATAAGCCCCGGCAGTTCGGGATCATACTCATCTGACAGGAATACTCTCATAGGAAGATCGACGGTACCCTTCACCCGGCTGCATGCATTAATGGCGGGTCCGTAATAAAATCCGAAGGTATCACCGTCTACGCGGGACCGGGCTGTCTTTCCGCCGGTTATGTTTTCGTGAAATATTTTCCAGAAGCCTTCATCCTGCCTGATATGATCTATGGCAGCACGGGCTATGCAGTGATTACTTGCATTTAATTGTATAACGTCAGTTATTGTAGCTACCCCTGCATAGGCGCACAGGCCTTTCAGAAAGTCAGCATTCTGAGCCGAAGTACCTCTCATCTCATACAGCTGAACCATAAAACGCCTAGCCAGCTCCGCACCGCAGAAGCCTTCGGCACTGCGCTGTCCTTCGGCGAATGCTTTCTTCTGCTTTATGCTTTTTTCACATACCGCAGGGATTGACGGATCGGGGACCATGTCGGCTCCCTGCTCATGGTGGTCGGTTACATACACCTTTATACCGCGCTCTGCTGCTGCCTTCCAGGCCTTGGCCGCCCCTATTCCGTTATCACAGGAAATAATAACGCGCGTTTTCGGATAGACACTAAGCAGATGTTCAAGACTGTCTTCGGTAATTGAATATCCGTCCCTGAACCTGTCGTTGGCAAACCAGTTTATCTTACCCGGACTAAGCTTCTCAAGTCCCTTATAAAGGATAGTCATGGCCATGACGCCGTCCGCATCATAATCACCGTATATGGTAATATATTCTCCCTCATCGACGGCCTCATTTATACCCTCAAGAACCCTGGCTCCGTCTATAAGAGAAGAGAACCTGGGTAGAATATCGGGCGTTGTGTTTAGAAACCCAAGCATTTCCTCTTCTGTTGAAAAGCCCCTTTTTTTAAATATTTCGCGTTCGATCACCGATATGGTATCTGTCATTTCTTAACCTCATAATGTGCCGGCGTGTACCAAAGATGCGTCCCCGTGGCATGATGTGTCACCGTGCCAAAAGAACCGTCCCCATGGCACGTTTAGAGCATGGTAAGGGATATCCGGCCCTTTTTCTCGTCCACGTCAAGGACAGTTACATCGATTATATCACCTACCGAGACCACTTCAAGAGGATGTTTTATAAACCTGTCCGCCATTTTGGAAATATGTACAAGACCGTCCTCATGAACACCTATATCCACAAAGGCTCCAAAGTCAATGACATTCCTGACCGTTCCCTTTAATTTCATTCCCGGTTTTAAGTCTTTCATTTCAAGTACATCAGCCTTAAGGATGGGT
Organism: Lachnospiraceae bacterium; assembly: GCA_045131145.1. Taxonomy (GTDB): domain Bacteria; phylum Bacillota; class Clostridia; order Lachnospirales; family Lachnospiraceae; genus UBA2868. The sequence continues at coordinate 1,985 of JBGUQP010000227.1, forward strand.
GATGGCATATCCTCTCTTGGGTCCCTTGCAGGTTTTTCAAGCTCCGATAAGATATCGGTAAGCGTTATCTGTCCGCAATTAAGTTCCGATGCAAGAGACTTAACATCCTTAAGGTTCTTCCTGAAAGAACTTATCTTCCCTTCGTCCCTTATCCCGCAGCCCATTCTTTTAAGAAGTTCCCGGGCCGTATCATATGACTCGGGATGGACCGCCGTTGCATCGAGGGGTTCGTCTCCTCCGTTTATACGCAAAAAGCCTGCGCACTGCTCATAGGCCTTGGGCCCCAACTTGGCAACCTTCAAAAGGTCCTTCCTTGACCGGAATTCCCCATTTTTCTCCCTGTATGCCACTATATTCTTCGCAACGGTCCCGGATATACCCGAAACATATGAAAGCAGGGAAAATGATGCGGTATTAAGATCAACGCCTACACTGTTGACCGCATCCTCCACTACTCCTAGCAGGGCTTCCTCAAGCCTTTTCTGGTTCATGTCATGCTGGTACTGGCCTACCCCTATGGATTTGGGGTCGATCTTTACAAGTTCCGAGAGGGGGTCCTGCACACGCCTTGCTATGGAAGCCGCGCTTCTCTGCCCAACGTCAAACGTGGGGAATTCATCCGCTGCCAGCTTACTGGCAGAATACACACTGGCCCCGGCTTCATTCGTGATAACGTAGTGTATCTTCCCAGGTATCTCTTTAAGCAATGAGGATACAATCTGTTCCGACTCTCTTGAAGCCGTTCCGTTGCCTATTGATATGAGTGTGATCTTATATTTCTCAATAAGTTCCTTAAGGATCTTCTTTGCTTCTTCGGTTTTATTATGAGGGGCCGTGGGATATATGACCTTGGTATCAAGGACCTTGCCTGTTTGATCCACCACGGCCAGTTTACAGCCTGTCCTGAAGGCAGGATCCCATCCCAATACCGTCTGCCCTGTAATTGGCGGCTGCATGAGGAGCTGCCGTAAGTTCCTGCCGAATACCTCTATTGCCCCCTCCTGGGCCCTGTCGGTAAGTTCATTCCTTATCTCCCTCTCGATCGAAGGGCTGATAAGACGCTTGTATGAATCTTTTATGGCGTCCTTTATTATCTGTGTGGTATACGGATTATCACGGATGATAACCTGTTTATTAAGATACTGAAGGATCCCCTCTTCCGGTGCATCAAGGGAAACCGTCAGGAATTTTTCGGCTTCTCCCCTGTTTATCGCAAGTATCTGGTAGCCGGCTATCTTTTTCACACCTGCGGTAAAGTCATAATAGTTCTGATAGACTGATTCTGCCTCAGCGTCCTTAGCTTCGGATCCTATCATGCCTTCCCTGCGGGTAAGGTTCCTTATATATTCACGGTAAAGGGCATTGTCCGATACATCCTCGGCTATTATATCGGATGCGCCGGCTATAGCGGCCGCAACATCGGGAACCTCCTTTTCCTCTGCCTTTATCTTATCTTCCTTACTGTCGGATACGGGGGTCAGTTTTCCCGTAACGTATTTCTTCGCTTCCTCCTCCACAGGTTTGTCCGTATCCTGCCTTAATATGAATTCGGCCAGGGGCTCAAGCCCTCTCTTCCTTGCGGCATCCGCCCTTGTCTTTTTCTTCTGTTTATAGGGCCTGTAGAGGTCCTCGACGGTAACCAGCTTATCGGCTTCCAGGATCGCCTTTTTAAGGTCATCCGTAAGCTTTCCCTGGGCATCGATAAGGTCTATAACCTCCTGCTTCCTGTCTTCAAGGTTCCGCAGATATTGAAGCTTCGTAAAAAGAAGCCTTAACTGTTCGTCGTCAAGGCTTCCGGTAACCTCTTTTCTGTAGCGGGCTATAAAGGGGATCGTGTTTCCCTCGTCGATAAGCTTTATCGCTGCTTCAACCTGCCCGGGCTTTGCTCCGATCTCCGAAGAGATCACTGAGGTAATGTCCATAATTCCACTCTCCTGTGCATCATATTAGTATTTCCGGCCTGCGCCGTATCTATTCAACTATGGTGATAACATCCTTCAAAACATAATGGAACATAGGGTATGAGGTGTTCGCATTCTCAAGGTATCCGTTGCGAAGGTCTATCGTATCTTCGGGATCATCGGGATTTACTCCCGTGTAATTGCCATGGAAGACAAAGTCACCGTTACCGCGCCTGAAGCGGTCAATAGCCTTATCCATGGCTTCCTGGGTACCTGTTGCGCAGACCTGCTGGTTAAGATCGATCATTTCCACCCAGTCCTTCTCGAAGCCCGCAGACACATCCCTTCCGTGAATGCGGCCCGTAACAACCTTTTCTATTTCCTTATCCATAAATACCGCGTCCACGGCAGATAATATATAAGGTTCCCAGCAGATCCTTGAAGTGACCAGAGATGTTCCGGGCGCAACTTCCGACATACTCTGATTGTAACCGACGAAATACACATCCCTGTTTTCGGAGGCCTCCTCGCAGGCAATGGCAGGTCCTATTGTATCGGTGTGCTGGGATATGACCACGCAGCCGTCTTCGATCAATTGCTTTGCAGCGGCCTTCTCCTGGGCGTAGCTGCTCCAGGTATGAGTATAGGATACACGCATCACTGCCTGGGACACTACCGAACGGACACCCAGCAGATAGGCGGTATAACCCGATATTACTTCCGGAGTGGGAAAGGCTGCCACAAAACCGACGACCGCTTCGTCTTCGGATATTATACCGTCAAGGATCATCTGCCTGATCTTAACGCCCGCCGCGATCCCGCTGACATAGCGGCCCTGATAGGCTTCTCCCTTAAAGGTATGGTAATTCGCCGGTACCTTCTCATGACTCATATCCATATAGGAGGTCTGGCAGAACTGAATATCCGGATACTCGGGAGCTAACTCCCTTACAAGTTCGCTGTAGCCGTTGAAGAAAATGATATCACAGCCCTGATCGGCAAGGTCCCGCAGGGGCTCCTCCATCTCATCATCAAGCACGTTGCTGTTTGTAAGGATGCTCACCCGGTCTCCGTATTTCTTCTCGACCTCATCCTTGGCAAGTGAGAAATTATAGGTATAGGGAGTGCTCTCGTCATTATCGTAAATAAATCCGACCGTTACATGTTCCCGTCCGCCGGTAAGATTCAGTATTCTCAGAACTCCGATCAAAGCAGCCAGTATGGTCAGGCAGGTCAGAGCAGTTGCGATATATACACGCTTCATTCCGCATCTTCCTCCTTATCGTTATTTGATGTCTCTTCCTGCATCTCCTTTTGCTGTATCTTCTTATCCTCTTCAACCCGGCGCGCAAGCTCTGCCTGGGCTTCTTTATCCGCGTGCTCGATTTCGGCACGCTTGTGAGCATAGATCTCTTCCAGATTTATCACGCCCTTATCTATAAGGCGGAAGAATGCATCAAGGGCATCGGGATCAAACTGGGTTCCCCTGCCCCGCTTCATTTCGTTCATGACATAGTCGGTATCCATATGATTACGGTATACACGGTTGGAAGTCATGGCATCGAAGGTATCCGCAACGCTTATGATCCTGGCAAAGAGAGGTATCTCCGTTCCTTTAAGTCCTTCCGGATAGCCTTTACCGTCGTAACGCTCATGGTGGTATTTTGTTCCTTCCTCAACATGCTCTACGAGTGTGAAATCCTTTAAGATCTCAGCGCCTCTTGTAACATGGGATTTCATCTGTACGTATTCTTCATCCGTCAGCCTGCCCACCTTGTTAAGCACGCTGTCGGGGACGCCTATCTTACCTATATCATGCATCTGGGCAGCCTTACGCAGGTTGGAGAGTTCCTTTCTCCTGCGCCTGCCCTTGAAGCAGTCCATTTCCTGGGCTATAAGTACCGAGTATTCCGCTACCCTCTGGGAATGCTCATGGGTACGCACGTCCTTGGCATCGACGGCGTTTGCTATAGCCATTACCGTTTCATTGGCCATGTTCAGCTTCATCTGCTGCTGGTTAAGCTGTCTCTGGACTACCAGCCATGTAAACCAGATTATGATAAGAGACAGCAGGATCAGCATATAATAGAAAAATCCGGGCTGTTCATACAGTTCGCCGATCTTCACGAGTTCGAAAGTGCGCTCCTCAAGAACCGTCTCACCGGCACTGTCGATGATGGCCAGGTGGAAGGTATATTTTCCGGCCGGAAGATTGACATAGATGATATTGTTAAGGTTATTCTGCGGAATGATCGTCCACTGGGTATCATATCCTTCCAGGAAATAGCCGACATTTGGTTCCTGAATGGTATAGTTAAGGATCTCCGGTGCCAGCTCTACACGGTTGACGCCCCGTCCGACCTCGATAGCACCCTTTCGCGCAATGGGCTGGATGACTCCGTCAAGCCTTACCGATGCCAGCTGCATGCGGTAGGAACGGACATCACTGTTGTATTTATCGACGTCTATCACGTAAACGCCCGTGTCGCAGGGAAGGAAGAGTTCTCCGCGTCCGTTGTAATAGTTCCATGAATTGGCGGTCAATGAAGTACCCAGTCCCCTTCTTGCATCCAGAAGTTCCCAGGCGATCTCACCGCCGGCAACGAGCTCGTCACGCTCTACCACATAAATACCCGCACTAGACATTACAAACAGGGTATCCTCATCCTTGACCCAGATATCATAATTGTTAAAGTAAGGGAACTTATCCAGCAGGCGGATCGTATCGTCAGGCTCAAGATAACACAGGCTGTTGCTGGTAACGATAAATACTCCCTCGGACTTGGGATCCTTGATGGTACGCAGGATAACCCCGCTGCTCAGACCATCGTCACGGGTCAGCATATCGACCACCTTACCGTCCTTAAGTACGGCTATACCGTCGCCGTCCGTTCCTGCCAGAACGGTGCCGTCACTGCGCTCCGTGATCGTCAGGATCATTGAATTGATAAGGCCGTCCTCGTTGCGGATGGTCCTTTCTATCTCATGATCCTTAATATATGAGATCCCGGTGTCCCCGGCTGCCAGAACAGTTCCGTCTGACAATCCGGTCACTATCCTTGCGCGGTTTCCGAAGCTTCCGTTATCCGCGTTGTATTCCCATGTCTCTCCTTCTTTTGAATACTCGATCAGACCGTTGCCGTATGTGCACACCCACAGATGATCCTTATCGTCCACATACATGCAGCGGATGCGCTTGCCGTCAAGGGATTCCGTCATGTCATTTTCTATCTGCCTGCGGCATGATGCGTCGACCACATTAAGACCTTTATCGGTACCTATATAGTAGCAGTCCTGCCAGAAAACAATGGCATTTACGACCAGACGCTTCATTCCTATCGAGCCGTAAACATCCTTGAAGGGTGATTTGGCCAGCCGCAGCAGTCCCAGCCTTGATGATGTAAACCAAAGGTTGCCCTGGTAATCATAAAGCATATTGTCAATGGAATTGTTAAAGTCATTCGTATTAAGAATATGGTAGCCGCTCTTATCCATGTAGGATACACCGCTGTCGGAGGAGATAAAGAGGGTACCGTCTTCCAGATAATTAATATTGTTGATGCTTGTGATATCCCTGCAGGTTATGACCTTGAGTTCTTTAAGATCCCCGCCCGAGATATCATAGCAGTATGTGTGATTGGTGGTGGTTCCAACCATAAGGGTTCCTTCGGGAGAAAAGGCACAGCATTTATAAACTTCCTCACCGTCGGGAAGCTGAAGTGATTTAAGAATATCTCCGTTTTTAAGGAGAAATAAATGACCGTCTGAAGAGACAGTTGCAACATGTCCGTTTTCATCGGCCGT
>JBGUQP010000228.1:0-3966 GCA_045131145.1 Lachnospiraceae bacterium
CGACGCTGCAGTCAGCTTATAATTGGGGATCTTGTATGTCATATCTAATTTGACAGGGATCACGCAATATACAGGCTGCCCCTTCTCATCCGTCTTATGGTCAATTCCCTGCACCTTAATATTCATTTTCTGCAGGTCTTTATTTTTTAATATCTCCGTAACGGCGGAAGCGTCCACCGTCTTTCCGTCAGCTTCTTCCTTAAGCTTTATCCCTATTGAGGCATATCCATGACCCAGTATTGCCTTTCTTGAGTCTACCTCACACAGTTCGAAGTACTTAGAAGCCTCACCTTCCAGCTGAACGGTTTCGGGGTCGGCGCTGACCCCTGTTCCCACAAGGCTTATCACTGCGTAGGAATCCCTGTCAAGAAGGTCCAATTTCGTGTTTTGGATGGCCTTGAATTCCTTATCCGCCGCAACATTGTTAGCGGACAGCTCCGGTACGGGATATCTGGATGTATAAACCGCATACAGGGTCACATCTCCGTACTTGACCTGGCCCTCCCTTCCCAGCGCTGTTATGATATGGTTATACAAAAACTTCCGGCTGTTCGACCAGCACAGGAAACGATTGTATTCGGAAAAGTCCTTATCTATCTTACCTTCGTTTATTTCCGCTGCAGTTGGCAGAACCGTGGTAGTGTCATATGTGTAGAAGTCAGGCAGGGCATCGCTGTTTATGGCCGGTCCCTCATTATCCACGGAAATAACTTCCATCTGAGTTCCGTCAATATTAAGGGTATCATTTGCAGTATCTGCACCTGCTTCATTAACGCTTACGGGGCGGACCTTAATGCCCACGTAGCTTATCCTGTAACGGGCAGGCTCCCATACGGCATAAATGGTAAGGAGCTTTTTATGCCCTTCCGTCTTTATAAGGAACTTACCCTCGAGCTCATCCTTGCCCTCCTCGGCTTCCTTTATCCTTTCACCTTCAAACTGATATTGCCAGGTCTTGAAGTTATAACCCATGACGGGATCAAGGGGATCAAGTACTAGTGTTTCATATGTAACGTAATCCTTAATTTCGCTGTTTGGATTGACTGCCTCCTTAAGGCTTTCCTGATCAAAGGATACAGGTACAGGTTCCTGCCAGTTGGGATACAGGCGGATCTTGCCATCGCTGTCGGCGTAATCCTTAAGGGCCTTGCTTCCCTTGTCATAATCCTTGTCGGTCACCTTGGCTGTGGCGGAGAAGTATTTCTTTACTTCCCTGGTGCCTGTTGTATAACCTGTAACAAAACCATATAGGTCATCATACTGAGGTATCGAATATGTCTCGGTAGATATTACATACCATGCCTTATCTCCCCTTGCCGCCATTCCTTCCTTCTTATATACGAGTGGAGCAATGGCATCCTCCGCATCCTTATCAAAAGTCTGGGTGACGGTATTATCTTCGCCTAATACTATATTTCTGTTCCCGGTTCCTTCAAGGATAGTTTCGGCATCATCCTCTAACGAGACATCATTCCCGCTGACATAGATTATCTTGTATCCGGAAGCGCTGTCGCGGTCATTATCATACTGTTCAGCCAATGACTTAAGGGACATACCCTCTGATGTATTATCGACATCATCGTATATCTCATATGACTCCTTCTGTAAGTCTTGAGTTTCATCGTTAAGGAGGCTGTCCGGCATCTCACCGTTATCTTCGATAAGCATATCCTCTGCCGGTTCTCCAACTGACTGATCAGTTAAATATGCCTCATTATCGGCTTCCTGAATTAAAGAATTGTCCTCATCGGCCAATTCACCCGCATAAGCAGGCACCTGCAGGCAGGTCAGAACCATTGCGATGACAAGCATCGCGCTCAACCTTTTCCTAAACTTCTTCATTTCCATTCCTTCTTTCTTAATGTGATCATCTCCGGAATTCAAATACCGGAGATCCGTTTATATTTCCGGCCTCCCTTACGGTCATCTCACCGTAGTGGTCGTATAAATATACATAAAAAAACTCACGGAACAGGGTATCCTTACTCATATCAAGCAGGTATATATCGTCCCGTTCAAACAAAGCAGTCAAGGGATTTTCCAATCCTATCTCCTTGAGGAGATTATTGTAGTACTCCTGCCCATAATACCACTCCCCATTGCTTATATAATACCTGAAAAAAACCTTAGGCGGAAGCTTGCCCTGGTCCATGAATGTCCGTTCCGTTTCATGCCATCCATACATAAAGGTACTTATAACCTTCTTCTCTTCCACCGAAATATCCCATCCGCACAAGAGATACCGCCTGTTACCGCCATATGCCCCCGAGAACTTATCCTCTTTAACAGGTCCGCAGGCATCAAGCGGAGTTGCAAGGCGGTGAAGTACCGATCCCGTACATAACAGGTAAGTCGATACGGCAATGAACATCATCACAAGGGTTGTCCCCAAACATAGCAATGCCCGCTTTCTTGATTCTGCGTCCCCTTTAGTAAATATCTTTTCACCTTCTTCAAGCCTTAAGGGCACTACAGCCATTATCCCCAGGGATGCAAATACCGGGGGAAGCCATACACGCGACGGCGCCCTCCCCTTCATTATAAAAAAGATAATGATCGTAAATGTTCCGATCACCGCTAATACTGCCTCAAGCCTGTAATACCGGGAATCCGTGATCATAAAGATACCTAAGGCCGACAGAATAAGGAAGATCACCGGAATGGCAAGCCCTGTCTTATCAATGATCATCATGCCTGCGATATCGTGTATTCCTTTTAGTATCCCGGCCGGGCTTACAGGATATCTCCATTTGCTCCCGGCATTGGCAATATTCTTAAGATTATCTAAATTTACAAGGTTAGTATCCGCATATAAGCCATGGATAGCACCCTTGTATATTGTCTTATCAAGATCCTCCGGCTTATCCTTAAGCTCATTCCACTCACTTACCGGAAAGTCCCATACCTTAACCCTTGCACGGTCGAATTCAAGCCCGCTCTTATAGGGTTCAAACGAATAAAAGAGCTTAAATCCCGTAAGTAAAATAATAGCAGAAATCAGCCAGGGAAGCAAACGTTTTATAATAGCTGAAGCCCTTTCCCCATAGCCCTGCCTTTCTCCTAGCTTACCGGAACCGGCAAGTATATAAGCCCCGGCGGCAAGCAGGATATAGGGAATGAACATAAGGGCAGCCTGATGCCTTATCATAAGCCCCGCAGCGAAGAAGAAGGCTCCCGCAAACGCTCCCTTCATCCCGTCATCGCTTAAGCTGCAGGCAAAAAGCTCTATGATACCCACGGTGCACAAGAAGGCTGCCTGCAGGGTGTAGTTGGCATTCCATATGACAAGGCCCCAGGACAGATACAGCATAAAGGCTGAGACAAGAAGCCTTGCCAGCGGATGAGCGTACCTTCCGAACAATACATATATTATCCGGCTCATGGCAACGATAAGAAGTATATGTACCAAAAGTGTGAAACAGTCCGCTGCCGGAAGGACCGCCTTCACGCCTTTTAATATGAGGCACAGGAGGGGATGCTGGTACTGGCAGTAGTTGTTGTCCGAAAGCAGGCCGTTTATCACTATCGCTACATTATAATTATCATAATCATCGTACAGCCTTCCGCTTACTCCAAAGATAAGATACAAAAGCAGCACCGGGGCTGTTGATGCAAGGTGCGGATACAATCCCTTGATTTTTCCTGTCAAATCATTTTCTTCCTTCATTTTGTTTCTTGTTGTTTCGTTTGGTTATTATTTCGATAACTTTGACTTATCCGGTCAATATAATAAATTGTTTGTTTTGATTGACGATACCTAAAATTTAGGGTATACTTACCTTTGTTGTGATTAATGCCGCAGTGGCGGAACTGGCAGACGCACAGGACTTAAAATCCTGCGGGACTAACCTCCCGTACCGGTTCGATTCCGGTCGCCGGCATTAATGATTTGCTGTAAGCTTCAAAAATGAAGTTTACAGCATTTTTTTTGGTTATTTTTTCAGATTTTGAAGTGGATTTTTGTAC
>JBGUQP010000229.1:0-2000 GCA_045131145.1 Lachnospiraceae bacterium
GCCAAGAAGGCCGAGATCCTGCGTCCCGACAATCACACGAACGGCAGGCAGGATACCGATATAGTTATTACGACTCAGGAAGTGATCCGTATGATAAAGCAGGTGGGCATCAAGTTAGAGACCCTGGGAAGCGAAGCCTGTGACATGCCCTTCTCGATGGCATCGGGCGGCGCTTCGATATTCGGTATCACAGGCGGTGTTACCGAGGCAGTCCTCCGTTACCTGTCTCCCGAGAAGGACCATACAACACTTGAGAATATCAAGTACTCGGGTATCCGCGGCAAGGAAGGCTTCAAGGAAGCGACAGTTACGCTTAACGGCCGCGAGATCAGGATCGCGGTTGTCCACGGACTTAAGAATGCATCAGATCTTCTTGAGAGTATCAAGGCAGGTGAGGCTCATTATGACTTTGTCGAGGTCATGGCCTGCAGAAGGGGATGTATCCTTGGAGGCGGCCAGCCCGTTCCCATGGGTCCCAACACCCGGTCGGCCCGCATGAACGGGATCTATCAGGTTGACCAGCTCTCGAGCATCCGTTACACCGATGAGAATCCGCTTATCGACCGTATCTGGGAAGATATTATAAAGGGCCGCGAGCACGAGCTCTTACACCGCGCATTATGATGATATACCCCTTTCTTTTGGAGCCATGGGGACGGAGTCAGCGGCTCATTTTGGGGTGATATACCCCTTCCTTTTGGAAGGGGTTGTTTGTTTTTAACAATAGACAGGGAGGGAGACAGAATGTCTGACAGCCTTATAAACACGGACTTTTACAAAGCCATTATAAACTTTGACAGGGATAAGGAGGCACAGGACTATTACTATAAGGTAATGGACAGCCTTACGGGAAGGAAAACGGGTGGTAAGGACGAGACCGTGAGGGATAGGATATTAAGGGCCTATGCGGTCCTCTTCTGCGAGGATATAGGTGCAATACCCGGAAGGAAGGCAGGCGTTGATGATGTTGCTGATACGGCAGACCGTTTATACATAGGCAGCGTCGGCTACGATCCGGGCCACTGGTACATGATGAAGCACCACTTCCCCATCATAGACGATGATAACTATGACAGGTTTGCTGCCCTCGTAATAGCCGACCTGAATGCCGGCCCGCTTAAGGATGCGGCGGTAAACGACGGCGACACACTGGTGATCGGTGAGGCAGATCCCCTTCATATGACCAGTGAAGAGAGGCAGAATCAGACGGTCCGCAGGATTGGTAACCTGGAGGAAGGAGGAAGCGAATGAACATATTTGTCGTGACCTCCGATAAAAAGGAATTAAAGAGCCTTAAGGATAAGATAGAAAAACTCCGTCCCGATGATGAGGTTTTCTGCTACGATGATCCGTTGGCATCCCTTGCATCGGCTAGAGAGGGAACAATACCGGATACGGCATTTATAAGCTCGGATATGCCTGAACTTAGCGGCCTTGACCTTGGTACATACTTTAGGGAAATCCGGTCATTGGTTAACATAATATTAATCGCGGATAACAGGGACCTTGCCTATGATGCGATTAAAAGGCGGGTCAGCGGGTATGTATTAAGGCCCTTTACCTCAAGCGACATAAAGCTTGAGCTCGATGAACTGAGGTACCGGGGTGCCATCACCATGAAGAACAGGGTATATATTCAGACCTTTGGTGACTTTGAGATCTTCGTTGACGGTGAACCGGTAGCCTTTAAATACACCCGTACCAAGGAGGTTGTTGCTGTTCTTGTAAACAACAGAGGGGCCCAGACCACCAACGGTGAGATAATAGCTTCCCTGTGGGAGGATGACGGTGATCCCGAGAAGAAGCTGTCCTATCTAAGGAACCTTCGTCAGGACCTGCAGAATACCTTCAAGAGCCTGAAGGTTGACGGTATCATAAGCAAGCAGAGGGGAAGCATGTCCATCCTGCCCGACAGGATCGAATGTGACCTCTACGACTGGCTTGATAAGAAGAAGGAGTCCAAGTACCAGTATACCGGTGACTATATGAACCAGTATTCC
>JBGUQP010000230.1:0-7298 GCA_045131145.1 Lachnospiraceae bacterium
TTACCTTTCCCACTATATCACAGGCCTTTTTAAGATAGTCAGCCCTTTTCCTGCTGGCAGGATTATAAAGAGCAATGACATAGTCACCCTCTGCGGCCGCCTTAAGTCTCTTCTCAATAAGATCCCAGGGTGTCAGCAGGTCGCTTAAGCTTATTATGGCAAGGTCATGACCCGCAGCCGCACCCAGAAGGGCCGATCCGGACAGGGCCGCCGTAACTCCGGGTATTACTTCGATCTTAACCCCGGGATATTCCCCGGCAAGCTCATATATCAATCCGGCCATACCGTATATCCCGGCATCACCGCTGCAGATCATACACACATCTCCCCTGCCGGAAGCTGCGGCTTCAAAGGCCATCCGACACCTCTCCTCTTCAGCCCTCATGCCCGTTTCAATATATTCCTTATCATCCGAAAGCAAGGGCTTCACAAGATCGATATAGGTCTTGTATCCCGCAATGATCCTGCATTTATCAAGGGCCTCCCTTGCCCTTATCGTCATTCCCTTTTCATCACCCGGGCCGATACCCACCACATACAGCCTGTGCCACGGGGACGGTTCTTTTGGCACGGCATCCGATCTGTGCCATGGGGACGGTTCTTTTGGCACGACATCCGATCTGACAGCAACCGCAAGGGTCACACCGTCATAAGCTTCTTTCTTAACTATGAGCCTGCCGCCCTCAGCCACGGCACTTCGTTCACACACATTATCGACACCCGTAACTTCGCTCACAAAATCAGAGCCCGTAAAATCACCCTCCACCTTATTAAGCCTGTCGGCCGAATAAAAAGTACAGGGCAGTCCCTCATCATTGCAATGATCAAGCAGGCCTTCCTCATCCGATTTAAGGTCTATGCTGCTTATTCTCTCTATTGCACTTTTATTCAAATTATGTAAACCAAAACACCTGTCTATCGCAGCACCTATCTTCTCCCTTCCGGTTCCCCTTCTGCATCCGATTCCCACAGTAAGGCATCTCGGAACCAGGTCAAGGATGACCGTGTCCTTCCGGTCTCCGGTTACATCTTCATCCTCTGATTTTTTATATGTTATTCTTATTCTTTTTGCATATCCGGCTTCATCCGTTTGCGGCCTGTTTACAGCGCTTAGCCCCGCAGTATATTTGTCTGAACTGCTATTATCACCGCTCTTTTCGGAATGATATCTGCCATCTGACATCATATACCCATCCGGAAGGTCACCCTCTTCAAGGCTTACGACATCCGGGGCTTCATTGACCACTCCTATCTTTTCCCCGTCAAGCAGGGCTTTAGTCAGTATCTTTGCTTTTTCAAAGTCAGTGATGACCAGGCCGAGTGATTTTGCAAACATATCTGCCGCTGTAAGTCCGGCTATATCCGAAGCGGTTGTTATGACCGGTACGGTGCCAAGGCCCGCAGATATGGTACGGGCCAGCTCATTGGCTCCTCCCAGGTGGCCCGACAGAATGGGGATGCAGTAATTCATCCCTTCATCGATCACCAGAACCGCAGGGTCCTTCGATTTATGTTTAAGGCAGGGAGCTATCATACGTACCGCTATCCCGGCCGCACATACAAAGATCAGGGCATCGGACCGTGCGAATTCCGACTGCACATAACCTGCCATTTCATCCCCATCAAAAAATGTGACACATCGGCTCTGAGCTAATGTGTCACATTTTTGTTTTATGTAAACCATGATATCCGGATTCTCACTGATACTGTTTTTTTTCAGCAGATCCATAATCTTTTCTGCCGCTTCAGCTCCCCGGATTGTAACCGCAAATACCACGGTCTTCATCTGTAATCTTACCTCTTTTTCTCCTCTTATCTTTGCTTCCTCTCAGGATGCATCTCGTAGAAGAGCCTCTTGTCCTCATACATATTTTCATCGGCATGCCTTAATGCGGTACGTACATTCTTGGCATTGGCCGCTGTCGAATAACCTATGGCAAAGCTTACCCTCGTATACGTATCTGCCGCCTTACGGAGTTCTCCTACCCTCGAAGCCAGCTGCTCATCCGAAATATTCTTGATAAGAACGCAGAATTCATCACCGCCTGCCCTGAATATCTCCTCTTCATCGAAACAATCACGAAGGGAATCGGCTGCATCCCGAAGGAGCTTGTCGCCGGCAGGATGACCTTCATTATCGTTGACTGTCTTAAGTCCGTTAAGATCCGCAAAGATCACGCCTATCGAAACCGCGTCCTCTTCGGTCCCCTTACTGAGACGGTCTACAAGGTTATTCATTTCGTTACGGTTCATAACACCTGTCAGCAGATCCCTCGAGCTTAATATCCTGAGCCTGTCGACCATAAGATGGTTGGCGATCTCGGATGCCAATATAAATGTTGTCAATTCAAGGGTTTCCTTAATCTTGCTGGCATTGTCAGGTTCAAAATTAAGGGCCCACATGTAACCTAAAAGATTCTTCCCTGCCTTAAGCGGGAAAAGAACTATGCTCTCAACCATTGCATCCGAAAGAGACCGGTACCAATCGGGATTCCTCTCCTTTATGATCTCCATTTCATTCTCATTCTTGGCAATGATGCAGTTACTACCGGCGATGGTTGCTTCCCAGGAATCGGCTATATCATAAAATCCATCGGTAAGATATGGCTCAATGCCTAAAAGTTTTGTATCTTTTGCAAGTGACTCTGCAAGAAGGCTGACCTTACGCTCAAGCTTATCAATCATGACCACACAGCAGTGTTGGGCCATACACATCTCCCGGATGTTCTTTACAACCGTTCCCATGGCCTTATTAAAGTCATCCGCTCCCCTTAAAATGATACAGGTGTCAAGAACGGATGCCGCTATCTCAGCATTGCCGCTTGACATGGAAGTTGATTCGGCCTGAAAGTTGACCTCCATTGAGTAAGTGCAATAGCATAAATAGCCGTCATCCGGGAAAAGAGGCATAAACGTCATGTTAAGCCATACATCGAACCTGTCCGGATGAGCATATGAATGTACACACTTCTTCTCTACCGCCGCCCTGTAGCATGCAGCCTCAAAATTCATGTCTCTTGTCATATAGTCGGTATAGAGGGAATCAGGAACAAACTTGTCTGTGAACATCCGCATGTTCTCGGGCGGATTCTCGATCGAGTCGATATATGCCTTATTACCCGCTACCAGACGCACTTCACCATACTTACCGTCTTCGAGCTTCTCTACGGAAACCACGCAGGTCATTGCATATATACTGTCGGCTATTGTCTGAAAATCCATACGCACCTCCGCAATTTGGCATAAACATACGCAAATGTGTACATATATACAATTATTATAGCTTTTATAAGTGTAAATTACAATCTATTATTACTCTATTTCATATGCATACATTTCCCCGTCTTCTATTTCCATGATCACGGGATCGCAATAAGTTATATTCCCGAAAATATCCTCTATTTCAAACATATAGTAGTATTGTCCGTCACCGAGGTCTTCATCTGTCATCTCAGTATCGTTGCTCCATACTATACTTCCCATGATAAATTCTTCGGGATCCGTATCCTCATCCTCCATTATGTTGGACAGATAAAATATGAACTCGATCCTGTCACCCGGCTTAAGGGCATGGATATTTCTTCCGCTTAAGCCTGTGTCCGAATCAGAACCATCATAGGTTCCCAAGACCATGAAGGCTTCATTATCGAATTCATACACGGCACGGATATAGGTGTCCTCCCCGTTAACCACTGCAGGTATGATATAGAGGTCATAATCATCCGTACTGTCAATAACCTCGGCACATACATACTCGCCCCCGATGGTGATCCAGGTTCCACGGAAATTGTCACTGAACTCTCCTTTTTCATAGTCGGCATTCAGGTCAGTGTCGCAGCCGAGATATATACAGTTTTCTCCATCCTCATCATACATGATGTCAAATCTTACATCCTTAACAAGACCAAGCCCTGAGGTTATGTTCAGGTTGAGAATGTTATCATCATCCAGAAACTGTTCGAACTTGATCTTCTCGCCCGCTGACTGCACGGGATGAAGGTTTTGGAAAATATCCACGTCTTCTGCATCATCGAACCCGAAAAAGGAATCAAAAAATCCCCCGTGTGACTCTTCCTCACCGATATACTCATTAAAAGCATCCAGCCAGGCATTCTCCCATGCTTCCTCATCCCAGTCGTCATTCATTATGCTCGCATATTCAAGGTATGCCGTATTGTCTGTTATTTCCTCGTAAGCCTGATAGATATCGTTATCTATGTACTTGGGATAAAAGACCGAAAGACCGTTAGCCCTTGAACGGTATTTACCGTGAGATTCATATACGACCACATCATTAAGCGCCTTAAGTACCGCATCCGAATTACCGGTCAGTATCCCACCCGTATGATTCATAAGATCTCCCAGATCCACCATATCGAAGGTTCCGTCATCCCCGCTGCTCTCACCATAGCTTTCAGCCTTTGATGCCCTTTGTACCACGGTCTGAAAATCCGACTCATTCTGTGTGGACAGTACAAGCTCTCCCGAGTAATTCCTGAAGGCGGCGGATAATGCCGGAAGCCTTGTAAGGTCACACACCGAGAGTGTGGCCATATTATCCTGATCGATATCGGCACATTTATCCATGTAGCTGTCTACGATATTCTTTCCCAGTTCTTTTCCGCTGCATCCACCGTTACCGGATAAATAGTTAAGCCACTTTGCGTAGTCCCAGCCTGTTCCGGGTTCAGTCTCCTCCGATGCCACCATATAATGTGCATATCCCTGAAGTACTTCCGCAGCTTCAAGGCTTGACATAAGGCAGGCATCAAAACCCACGACTTCAAATGGAGCCCTTGCACCAACAAGTGCGGTTTCCAGCTCCTTTAACGAAAGGCTGTCATCATCATACAGCTCATCATTACATACCCCGAAAAGGCTGCCGCCGCCATGATCCCATAAAACGAGCATATACCGGTCGGCGGGATATTTGGCAAAGCCCCACTTAATAAAGTCCTTTAATGTATCTGACTCTCCCATGGACGAAGACGGGCAGGTCTCGTCGACTAACAATTCCCCATTCTCAACATGGAGACGGGTGATCTTATCCTTTGAGATCTCATCCGTCTTCCACTTTTTTGTTCCTCCGGCCTGAATGACAAAATTCACATTGCTGCCCTTATTTACACTGCATATCTCCTCTAGATTATCACTCGCAAATCCATACTTGCTTTCCAGGTCTGTCCCGCATAGATAGAGCATGACTGTCCAGCTCGTATTCGGATCCCCATATTCCGTTCCGTCGCTTATGATATCCTCCTTTTTTTCGGATGTATGGACAGCATTTTCCGTACTGACCTGATGGTCCGGTTCCGTTGTTTCATACGATGCATCCTGAGCAATTTCTTCTTCGTCATCATCCGAAAACATGACAAGAATAAAGCCCAAAAATATGAGTACCGCAAATGTAATTATTATGATTTTTAATACTTTTCCCGATGATTTCTTTTCGTTCGTTTGATTCTCGCTCATTTGATCCCACTCTCTATATGATCGACTATGTTTCCATGTGTAAAGGAACAATTTTTGATTATAAATCCCTTAAATAATCCTGTCAAACAAACAGGCAGGCACCGGCGGGACACGGGGACGGTTCTATTGTCTTCATCCCATTGACCGGAAAACACGTATTTGTTATCCTTATATACAGGCAGTAAGATGAAGACAATAGAACCGTCCCCATGTCCCGCCGATAAAGACAATAGAACCGTCCCCGTGTCCTCACCCGAAACGTCTCTCTGTCCTATTTGTATAATAAGGAGAAATACCATGTTACGAGAAGTCACCACTAAATTCGGAAATATAAAGGGTTTACCCGGAAATGATCCCAGGGTAACGGTATATAAGGGAGTACCCTTTGCCAAGCCGCCCGTGGGTGATCTTCGCTGGAAGGCACCCGTATACGGAAGAACCTGGGAGGGAACACTTGATGCCGTAAGGTTTGCTCCCATATCCATACAGGATCAGCCGGGCGTGGGTGATGATCTGTACTGCCGCGAATGGCACGTGGATCCGGACATTCCCATGAGTGAGGACTGCCTTTATCTTAACATATGGACGCCTGCGAAAAAGACAGATGAGAAGCTCCCTGTCCTCGTATGGTTCTTCGGAGGTGCCTTCCAGTGGGGCTATACGGCCGAGATGGAATTCAACGGCGAGCGTCTGGCAAGGCGTGGGATCATCGTGGTAAGCGTTAATTACAGGCTGGGTGTCTTCGGCTTCTTAGCTCATAAAGACCTCAGCGCAGAATCACCCGATGCACCGGGTAATTTTGGTCTTCTCGATCAGAAGGCCGGCCTTAAATGGGTATACGAAAATATACAGGCATTTGGCGGCGATCCTGAAAACATAACCATTGCCGGTCAGTCAGCGGGCGGCGGATCGGTCCTTAATCAGATGTGTAATAAGGACAACTATCCCATGCTTAAGGGTGCTGCGATCTTCTCAGGAATCATCCGCTTTCCGGGTGATGCAATACTGACGCCTTCTCCCATAGATAAGGTCGAAGAACTGGGAGATGAATTCCTGAAATTCCTGGGTGTTTCCTCGATAAATGAAGCAAGAAAGCTGGATGCCTTTTTCATAAGGGATAAATATGCCGAATTTGCAGGTGACCATAACCGGTTTGTCCCCTGCATCGACGGAGTAAATTATAAAGGGGATGCATATGATCTGTTCACGGCGGGTGATTATGCCGATATTCCGGTCATGACGGGATACACGAAGGATGAATTTGACTTTAACGGTACCAACATGGTCAAGAACTCAGTCGTTGATGCCATAGGTAAGGTTACAAATTTAACCGGCAGAAAGAATGTCTATGTGTATGATTTCTGTCCCGAAATACCCGGATGGGACAACCCGGGCGTCTTCCACTCATCGGACCTCTGGTTCTGGTTCGAAACCCTTAATATGTGCTGGAGGCCCTTTGGCGGTAAGCACTTCGAGCTTGCCCGCAGGATGTGTGACTGTTTTGCCGATTTCGTAAAGTATCATGATCCCAACGGATCCGGTAAAGCTCCAGAAAGCAATGACAGCAAAAGCGTTCCACAGGATAAGATCCCATGGAACGCTGCAGGCAGTAAAAATATGAATGTATATACGCTGACCGTCTGATCAAAATGACCTAATGACTCCGTCCCTCAGGCTCACTTCCAATCGTGCCATTGTAAAACACAACAAGTCTTGGAACAGGAAGCATTATGAGTGTTCTTCTGTATTTATTTATCTTATTCTTTGTAATGTAACCCGTGTATATGTCCGATACATACTCAAGTAGGCGCAGCGGCATGTTCCTG
>JBGUQP010000231.1:0-6184 GCA_045131145.1 Lachnospiraceae bacterium
TCGGCTCTTACGACCCTGTCGGACTCAATAAAGTCAAACATCAACAATTACAGTGAGATATCACGGCTTATAATAACGGATTCAAGACTTACGGCATTTTTAAGGGCCGATGCACAGACGGTTGACCTCGGCATGATGAATGATGCAAGGTATGGGATCATGGACATATTAAATGTCAAGGAAGGCGTCGATACGGTCATGGTATTCAGGGAAGACCTTATCATGGTCGCCACTAATCGTGCATCATATGAGTATGATTATGATCTGATAAATAAGGACTCCTGGAAGGAAGATATCTATGCGGTTAAGGGCAGGGCTGTAGTATCACTTAACAGTAACCACATTGCAAGCCGCAAGGACGGAACCCCGGTCATATCGGTGGGGAGGGCCATATACGATCTGTATACCCAGAAGAGGACCGGTATCATGTTTATGAACATTTCACCCGATGTGCTGAGCCAGATGCTTGTTAAACTGGATTATGACAACATATGCATTATGGGGACCGACGGGACATACATCTGCGGTAATAAGGACTATGAGAAATACTACAACGAGTCCATGAATAAGGATATGTCATTTAATACCATTAAGGGGAGTACGGGTCCCTATCTTATTGCCTCCCGCAGGGTAGAGGATATGCCGATGGTTCTTATCAGGGTTTCGCCATATGGTACCGGAGGGATACCTTACTATATCATATACGTTATGTGCATTCTGCTCCTTGTCTTTATTTTTGCGGCCATCCTTGTGGGAGCCTTTGTTGCCAGGAATGTGACAACACCGGTGTTCAGGCTGTCAGCCGCCATGGAGAAAAACAGAAGATCCGGAGAACTGACGAAGATCGATACCGAGATTCCCTATATTGAGCTTAACATGTTAAAGGGTGACTATAATAACATGATAGATCACGTAAACGAACTTATAGATCAGCTGGTTGAGAAGGAGAAGACATTAAGAAGAGCCGAACTTCGCGTCCTTCAGGAGCAGATCAAGCCTCATTTCCTCTATAATTCCCTTGAGACCATAGGATTTATGGCTCTTGAGAGCGGGGCGGCAAATGTCCATGAAGCCCTTGAAACCCTGGGAAGCTTCTACCGCAACTTCTTAAGTAAGGGCGGAAGAGAGATAAGGCTTTATCGGGAGGTCAATATCGTTAAGGATTATCTTGCATTGCAGAAGTTAAGATATGGCGATATTATAGAAGATGAATACGATATAGATGATGATGTAAATGACTGCATAGTTCCCAAGCTTATACTGCAGCCCCTTGTTGAGAATTCCATCTATCACGGCATCCGGTTAAAGGGTGAGAAAGGACAGATCAGGATAACGGCAAGGCGTATCGACGGGGTCCTTCATTTAAGTGTCCGGGATACCGGCGTGGGAATGAGCCGGGAAAAGATAGACAGGATACTTGATAAGAACAGGGACGATAAGGAAAAGAATGAAGAATCAAGCTTCGGCCTTTGGGGTACCATTGAGAGGGTAAGAATCTACTGCAACAGGGATGATGTTGTCAGAATAAGGAGCGAGGCCGGAGAGTATACGGAAGTTGAGTTTATCATAGACAGGCTTATAAATTCAGAAATAAAGAAAGAAACGGACGAAACTGATGAAGAGACCATACAGGGTAATGATAATTGATGATGAGGAGAATGCAAGGAAGCTGCTTCGCGCGCTCATTAAGTGGGATGAGCTTAATATGGAGGTCGTAGGAGAGGCTACGAGCGGAATAGAGGCCATCAATATTATTGATGACTTAAGGCCCGACCTGGTATTTGTTGATATATCCATGCCTTTTATGGACGGGATCGAATTCACCCAGCTGGCAACGGACAGGTATCCCGACCTTATAATAATAATAATGACGGCGATAGACCAGTTCGAATATGCAAGGAAGTGTGTTTCCCTTCCGGTTTTTGAATATATGCTAAAGCCCATGGTAGGGTCGGAGATCACAAAGGTTTTAAGGCGTGTCGGGGACAGGCTTGATATGAAGAGGACCGATGATTCCGAGTTTATGCTGGATGATGAAGAGGATGATAAGGCTGATCCCGGAAGAGAAGATCAGACGGAGATCATAAGAAAATATATTGAGGAGAATTACACGGATCCCAAGCTGAATCTTGCTTTCGCGGCCCAGCATTTCGGGTTTTCATCTTCTTATCTGTCAAGGAAGTTCAAACAGGACACCGGTACGGGTTTTGTTGAATATCTTACGGAGGTGAGGATGAAACAGGCGAAGAAGCTGGCGAAGGACGGAACCAAGATGTTTGTTACAGCCTCCGAAGTGGGCATACCAGATCCCAATTATTTTGGCCGCTGTTTTAAGAAATATGCCGGAATGAGCTATTCCGACTATGTGGCAGAGAATGAGAAGTAGACTGATCGTATTGTTTGCGGCTTTTATACTTGACCTTATCTTCGGGGATCCCCGGGGGATGCCGCATGTTGTTGTTTTTATCGGTAAGCTTATAAAGTGGAGCGAGGACTTACTTATACGGGTTTTTAAGCCATCTGAGGGTGAAGAAGATGACAGGGTCTTAAAGCTTATTCTGGGCTTTTTTCTCTTTATTGCAGTGACCGGAACAAGTGTCCTTATGACTGTACTTATACTTTATCTTGCAGGAAGGGTAAGCAGATACCTTGAATACGGCCTGTCGGTACTGCTGTGTTTTCAGCTTCTTGCAGTCAGGTCGCTCTTTACGGAAGCCATGAAGGTATACAGGGCACTTAAGCAAGATGATATTGGCAGAGCCAGGCTGGCGGTGTCCATGATTGTTGGCAGGGATACGGATAAGCTTGACGAGAAGGGAGTAATAAGGGCTGCAGTTGAGACTGTGGCAGAGAATACATCCGACGGGGTGATAGCACCGATCTTTTATATGGTTATCCTTGGCCTTCCGGGCATGGTTTTCTATAAGGCCGTAAACACCCTGGATTCAATGGTTGGCTACAAAAATGAGAGATACCTCTATCTGGGCAGGTTTTCTGCGCGTATGGATGATGTGATGAATTTTGTTCCCGCCAGGCTGACAGGACTTATAATGGTGTGGGCATCGGGACTGACGGGGCATGATGTCAGATATGCCATGCGTATATTTTTACGTGACCGTAAGAATCATTCAAGCCCCAATTCGGCACACGGCGAAGCTGCCATGGCAGGAGCACTTAAGATAAGACTTGGAGGAGATGCCAGCTATTTTGGAAGGCTGCATAAAAAACCCTATATCGGTGATGATACAAGGGAGCCTGATAAGGAAGATATAAGGGAAGCATGCCGGATAATGCTGTCGAGTGCGGTGCTTTCATGGCTTATCGGCCTGCTTGTACTGCTTATGCGGGGGAAGGTATAGGTTCCTTTCATACTATCCTAGGGAAGGACCGGTCAGAATAAAAGAACAGGATGATAAGATGAGGGAAACAGATGACGGGAAGTATCGTGTACACGGGGGAACCGGGAGAGATATCCCATACGATTTTTCGGTTAACATAAATCCACTGGGTATGCCAAAAGGCTGCCTGCAGGCGGCAAAGAGAGCCCTTTCGGAGGCCGGCAGATATCCCGACATATGCCATGATGAGCTTACAGAAGAACTGGCGGCAAGAAACGGGGGACATCATGTGATCCTCGGGAACGGGTCATGCGAGCTTATTTATGCCCTGTGCCACCGCATCGGGCATAAGTATCCGGGGTATGAAGCATTTACCATAGCGCCGACCTTTAGTGAATACGGATTTGCCATAGCTGCTTCCGGTGGAATGAACAGGGTTTTCATGACCGGGGAAGAGGATGATTATTCGCTGGGCATAAGATGGGAAGAACTTACGGAAAGGATCTGTGAATCTGCCTTGAGCGGAGGGCCGGTAAAGCTTTTGTTTATCTGTAATCCCAACAATCCTACGGGTGAGTATATAAAGAGAGACAGGCTCGAGAGGATGGCGGATGCCCTTGAAGATCATGGCGTGATCCTTCTTGTGGATGAATGTTTTTTGAGATTTGATAAAAGATATGCACAGATGACCATGACTGAAGTTCTGTCAGATCACGGTAATGTAATAGTTCTGGATGCCTTTACCAAATTTTATGCCATGCCCGGAATGAGGCTTGGATATGCCATTTCTTCGGATGAAGAACTGCTTGAGAGTATAAGGGAGGAAATGCAGCCCTGGAACGTATCCGACAGTGCATGTGCCGCAGCGATGTGTGCCCTTAAGGACAGGGGATACGAAGACAGGACTGTTGACTATATATTAAAGCAGCGAAGATATCTTATGGATGAACTGAAAAAGGCCGGACTTAAGGTGATAGGGGATCCCGCAGGTCCTTTCATAATGTTTGAGGGACCCGCCGGGCTAAGGCAGGGACTTAACGGACTGGGCTTTGACATAAGGGATTGTTCGGACATGTTAAGCCTGTATGATACGGACAGGCACTGCTATCGTATCGGAGTCGGAAAAGAAGAGGATAACAGGCTGCTTATTGGTGCGATTAAGAGCCTGACGGATAAAACAGTATGATGAAAAAGGGAACTTTTATCGGTGTGGGCACAGGTCCGGGGGATCCTGACCTTATGACACTAAAGGCAGTTAAGACTATAGAGGGAGCGGATGTATTGATGTTCCCTGCTAAGGACATGGAATCATGCAGGGCCTATAAGACCGTCTGCGGGGCATGTTCAGGAATAGCAGACAAGGAATGCATATTTGAACCCTTTCCCATGAAGATGGAGAAGGATGAACTTAACGCCTTTCATGAAAGGGTTGCTGACAGGGTTATCGGGCTTCTTTCCGAGTGTAAGGATGTGGCTTTCCCCGTTATAGGGGATCCGTGCATTTATTCAACCTACGACTATATAGCACGGATAGTAAAGCAAAAAGGGTATGAAACAAGGCGGGTGAGCGGTATCCCCTCATTCATAGCATCTGCCGCAAGGCTTGATATGTCTCTGGGGGATGATAGAAGGCCCATCCACATAATCCCCGGACGCTCTGATGTTGACAGAGCCCTTAAGCTTGACGGAACCGTGGTATTTATGAAAACGGGAAAGAATATTGCAGGACTTAAGGAAGCCCTTGAAAAATATGAGGAGGAGGGAGGCAGGACTGCCGGTGTATATGCATGCTCTCTTCCTGAGGAAGAAGTTGTAGGAAGGGCCTGTGACATACCTGATGACTGGGGCTATTTAAATGTTTTGATCGCAGACTGACCGGAGGATAAATGGCATTTAAAAATAAAGATGTAAAGCATGTGATAATCCTTGATGAGGGTAAAAAGGAAGATGATGCCGACACTGACGAGGCGCTTTTGCTTCTTCATGAGATAGATGATCATATAGGCGAAGAGGAAGCTGAGGATCCGAAAAAGGATGAGGAGGAAAAAGCCAAGGGGAAACCGGTTAAAACCCGGTATAAGAGGACTGTATCCTCAGGCCTTAGGAGGCTGCTTTTTGTTCTGGCGGGTTCACTTCTTATCCTTGCGGTCGTACTGATGATAGCGTTTGGGGAACTCAATACCGGCTACAGGGAGCCTGTAAGGATATACGAGAAGTATTTGAATACCCGTGACTTTGATGGTGAAGAATTAAGCTTTTCCTATGCCAACGGGCTGGCCAGGCACCAGTTTAAGGCTTTAAGGGATGCCCAGCGCAAGCTGCCAGGATATGATGATATGCTCAAGGCTTCAAGACAGGTAAACATTGCCGCCTATGATGAGACCTGCATCCTTTACGGGGAGGGAAGGGAGTACTCCCTGACCATAGATGATGCCATACCGCTTAATGAGGGTGAACTGCTTGTCCTTACGGGTGATTTTGAAGGGATAATAAGAGATCTTGCGGGATCAAGCTATGCCAGGTCGTCGGATACTGAACTGCAGGATGCCCTTAAGGACCTTACAGACAAGGTTGGGAAGGCCCATATAACAAAGGGTTACAGGCTGCATTGTACACAGAATATCCGGGGTTCCATGGAAGACGGTCCGGTGAGCCGTGTGGATAAGTGTGAATTTACGGTGGTCAAGCTGAACGGCCATTGGATAATGTGGGATAATATATACGATATTTTCCGTATGACTTATTAGGGAGACAGGAAGAGGCATGAATATTTCTGTACAGCTGTGCGGGCTTATCAATACAGTGGTGCTGCTTATTTTCTATTTAAGCGCGATACGCCTTCGTTC
>JBGUQP010000232.1:0-3029 GCA_045131145.1 Lachnospiraceae bacterium
TATGAAGGAGCCGTTTATTGGAAGATTATACAGTGAGCAGGATCTTAATGGCTGCTGGTATAATTTTCTTTACGGGTTGGATGATGAAAGACAGGAAAAAGGATTCATAGATCTTTCATATCATGTTTTAAACGTGGTTGATTATGCCTATAATTCATGGGATTGGATACAAGCGGTAAAGTAAAAACAGGTGGTTAGATTGAATAATGAAGGGAGGAATGCCGTTGAAACCAAACAAAGTTGTAGCACCTAAACCAGATATAATTGACCTTATGGCTTTGGTCGACGACAGGAAAAAGCCTGAAGGGAAGAAGAGAAGAAAAAGGTTATTTGGCGCAATAAAAGATATACGTGATACTTTAAGGCAACATATTATATATTGATGGAAACTGAAAACAGCCCCGCGCAGAACATGCCCGGGGCAAGTATTTTTAAGGAGGTACATTATGGCAGCAAACGTGGAAACAATGTTTAGTGTAAGGCAGAAACCGTGGCATGGACTCGGGACGATAGTGGGCGATGCTCTTTCATCGTCAGAGGCACTTAAGGAGGCCGGACTTGACTGGAAGGTGTATCAGCAACCAATATTTACTAATTTCGGGGAGGTAATAAACGGTTATCGTGCCAATGTTAGAAGTTCGGATAACAAGGTACTCGGTGTGGTGTCAGACCGTTATAAGGTCGTTCAGAATGAAGAGGCTTTTGAGTTTACTGATGAACTTCTGGGTGAAGGTATTCATTATGAGACAGCCGGATCATTGCAGGGCGGTAAAAAGGTATGGTTGCTTGCAAGGCTACCCCGTACCTATGTCATGGCAGGTGATAAGATGTCCACATTCCTTGTGTTCAGCAATACGCATGACGGGAGTGGTGCCGTTAGGGTTGCAATAACACCGATAAGGGTGGTCTGTAATAATACCCTTAACCTTGCACTTGCTACAGCAAGTCGGAGTTTCTCTATGAACCATGTTGGAGATGTTAAGGGAAAGATAAAGATGGCGAAGGAAACCCTGTTTATGGCTGATGAATATATGGGGAAGTTGGGCCATGAGCTTGCACGACTTAATGAGAAGAGGCTTGGTTATGAACAGGTTGAGAGCTTTGTGAATGAACTTCTTCCGCTTGCAAAGGATGCGACTGAAACCATGAGGAAGAATGTCGGTAAGCAGCGCAGTGATATGATAAGCCGATACTACGAAGCCCCAGATCTTAAGACACTAGATCATACAGCATATCGTTTTGTGAATGCAGTGTCTGATTTTGCCACGCATGCTTCACCATTACGCAGGACGGCGGACTATAACGAGAATTTGTTTGGCCGTACCATTAATGGTCATCCTCTTATAGACAGGGCTTATGCGTTGGTTAATGCTGCTTAAGAAATGCACGGAAGGAGGTGACACGGAATGAAACGATTTGTATCGACAGTAAATCTTGATAAGAAAGAGTGGCTTATGTACAGGAAGCGCGGCATAACAGGAACGGACGCTGGAGCTATATGTGGGATGAATCCTTATATGTCTGCATTCTCGGTATACCAGGATAAGATAAATGATGATATCGAGGAGATTGATAATGAAGCCATGAGGCAGGGACGTGATATGGAGGAGTATGTCGCATCGAGATTTGAGGAAGAAACAGGCTTTAGGGTCAGGAGAGCAAATGCTATATATCAGAACGATAAGTACCCATTCATGTTGGCGGATTTTGACAGGCTTATCGTTGGACAGAAGGCAGGGCTTGAATGCAAGACGGTGAGCCCGTATTCTGCTGATAAGTGGAGTGATGATGACATACCGTTACATTATCAGATGCAGTGCCAGCATTATATGGCAGTCAGTGGGTATGACAGTTGGTATATTGCCGCGCTCATATATGGCAGGGATTTTATAATAAAGAAGATTGAGCGGGATGAAGAGCTTATAACAAACCTTATCTTGGTTGAGAAGAGGTTCTGGAATGAGCATGTAATTAAGCGTATAATGCCTGATCCGGACGGCACCAAAGACTGTTCGGAGCAGATAGCAAAATTGTATTTTAAATCCGACAAGGATAGAACTGTACAATTGCTCGGATATGATTCTGTATTACAACGTAGGGAAGAGATAGTGGATCTGATGGATAAACTCGAACAGGAAAAAACATCGATAGATCAGAGAATCCAGTTGGAGCTTCAAGATGCAGGATACGGAACAGTGGGTGATTACAGGGTTTCATGGCTTAGCACGGTATCAAAACGTCTCGATACCAAATTGTTTAGGTCGGAGAATCCTGAGTTGTATGATAAGTACGCAAAGGAGAACAGTTGCAGACGGTTTGTGGTAAAACACATAGCTGCATAGGAAACAAACAATGGCGGCAGGGGTGATGAAGCTCTGTCGCTTTATTATGTCGTAAAGGAGGAACAAGAAAAATGGCAAAGATTGATATAAAAGAAGAATTGGCAATACAGGCCGCGGATGCTTGTGAAGATAGTAACGATAGCATCAAACTAACTAAAAATATGAGCATCCCTGATATGGTCAAGGCAATGATGCCGGAGATAAAGAAAGCATTGCCTTCGGTATTAACTCCTGAGCGTTTTACCAGGATCGCTCTTAGTGCACTTAATAATACTCCGGCATTGCAAAAGTGTACACCTATGAGCTTTTTGGCGGCTTTGATGAATGCAGCCCAGTTGGGACTTGAACCAAACACCCCACTCGGGCAGGCGTATTTGATACCGTATAAAAACAAAGGGCAGTTACAGGTACAGTTTCAGGTAGGCTATAAGGGTCTTATTGATTTGGCTTACAGGAATGGTCAAATGCAGACGATTCAGGCGCAGGCCGTATACGAGAATGATCACTTTGAGTATGAATACGGGTTGGAACCGAAGCTGATACACCGTCCAGCATATTCCGATAGAGGAGAACTTACATATTTTTACGGTATATTCCGAACGGTTAATGGGGGTTTTGGCTTTTCGGTAATGTCTAAAGCAGATATGGATCAGTATGCCCGGACTTATAGCAAGGCATTTGAATCGG